>JADZBJ010000360.1 GCA_020852155.1 Saprospiraceae bacterium
ACCACCCGCCATCTACACAAACTTTTTTGAAAGTTTTTTTTGAAAATTTGGATACCAATCCAACCAAGTGGCAAATTCCAAATTTTAAATTGAGTTTTCAATAAAATCGGATTAAAATTCCAACATGACGATGGAAATGAAAATTTATTCAGAACAGTTTTTTTGCGCACTCTTTCTCTGGTTATCCTGTCCGGTTTTTAGGGTAATCACGACATTTGCTTTTTACAATCTACTTCTGACTCATGTCATATATATATAGGTGTTTGCTGGGTGCTTTCTTCTTCTTTCCGGCTTTCATAGCGGCCCAGGATTATTACGTCCTCGAAAAATTACCCGGCCTGATTAATTCGACTTTTGACGAAATCACGCCTGTACCATCGCGCGACGGTCGTCTGTTGTTTTTTACCAGGGTTGGCCACCCTGAATTCAATCGCACTTTATTGATTGACAGTGTTGATCAGAACTCGGCAGACAAGCGCCACGAATACCTGCATACGCTGGCGGATGTTTATTCCCAGATTGCCAACCGGAGTATAGCCTACCCTGAAACCGCCGTATTTAATCAGGATGTCTGGATGGCCAGGGCTGATTCGATGGCGGCATTCTATGAAGTGAAGCATCCTGAATACCCGTTGAATAATGCTTTGCCGAATAGTCTAGTCAGCATCACGCCTGACCCCAGGTCGTTTTATATCATCAATCAATTCAAAAAGAACGGCGACATGGAGCGCGGGTTTTCCAGAATACGCATGGAGAACGACAGCACATGGACATTTCCGGAAGCTGTGGATATTGAAGACTTTTATACCCTTTCATCGGAGGTAGGTTTGACAATGAGTTTTGACGGCAAGGTTTTGATTTTGTCGGCTGCCCGGTTGAATGCCTCTGATATGGATTTGTATGTGTGTTTCAGAAAAGGCGTAGATAAATGGGCACGGCCCCAGCACCTCGGCAATGTCATTAATTCTGTGCGCCGCGAAACCACACCGTATTTGTCTGAAGATAATACCACACTGTTTTTTTCTTCAAACCGAAAAAACGGTACTGGTGGCAATGACATTTACATGAGCAAACGCCTCGATGACACCTGGCTGAACTGGTCAGAACCCGAAACGCTGCGGGAGCCCATTAATTCGGCCAGCGATGACAGCCAGCCGTATTTCAACATGACCACCGGATTTTTGTATTTCACCAGCAAACGAGACGGCAACAGCGATATATACAGGGTGCGCATCGCTCCGCCCCAACCAACCGAAATGCCGGTTGTGGGCCGTGTACTGAACCGATCTACCGGCGAACTGGTGGCGAATGCCATTGTGCATTATTCACCCGACGGCAATCCGGCAGATGCAGGCACGTTGGCTACTACCGACGGTACGTTTACGATTAAAATTGCCAAAGGGATTCGTTTTGACTTTACTGCACACAAACCGGGCTATTATTCGAAGCCCGTAACGGTGCAGTTCAGAAGGGATTATTACTTTTTCAGGCCACAATACATTGATTTGTACCTGGACACCTTACAGACAGAAGGGGAGATTGAATTGAAGGATATTTTTTTTGAACAATCCAGGGCTGTTTTTCTGCCAGAATCAGCTCCGGAACTGGAACGCCTGAAAACCCTGATGCTGGACAATCCGGGTATGAATATTATGGTGGAAGGACATACCGACAACCGCGGTTCGGCAGAAGACCTGCTCGCGCTGTCGGAAGCCAGGGCGTTGGCCATTAAAGAGTACCTGACCGGAGCAGGCATTGCGGAAAGCCGGGTACGCACAATTGGTTTTGGCGCGACCAAACCGCTTAATGAAAACCAGACCGACGAGGAACGGCAGCAAAACCGGCGTGTCGTCGTGCGGATTTTGAAAATTTAAACAACCTCTTATGAAGGGAAACTCCCCAAGTCGCTTTTATGTGCGCCATGAAATCGCCTTTCAATCCGTCTCGACTGACCAGATAATGGCTGAACGGTCATCGCCGGCAGAGACCAATATGTTATCGGCCAACCAGAGCAACCGGTTGACGGAATTAATGTGCCCGCCGTCGCGTATCACATCCAGCACTTTAATCAGGCGACAGGTAGATGTTTCCCAGATTTTGATGGTCTTGTCGCGACTGGCGGTGGCGAAAATCTGACCATCAGGCCGCATAGCGATATGGTTGATCGTGTACCAAGGTGCGGCAACCTCTTCCGAGAAGATAAAACCATCTTCACTGCGCTGCCATTGGCGAAGCACAGCATCACGGCCACCGCTGAAAAGCATTTGCCCATCATTACTAAATGCAACACTAAAGACAGAATTGGCGTGCGCATTGTTGATGGTGCTGATCAAGCGCATGTCGTTGACACCTATTATATATATATGACCATCGCTGGCCCCGACTGCAAGCCAGTCGCCCTGAGGCGCCTTTGCGATACATCGAAGGGATGCGCCGGATAGATGGATACTTTCAATCGTTTTTTCATGCGTTGCAGACCAGCGTGTCAAAACCCCATCGCCGCCAGCGGTAAATACGCTGTCGCCTGACTGCAAGACATCGAAAATGCCCTTTCGATGATGCTGTATATTCAACGAGGCATCAGGATTATCCAGGTGAATCCAGTGCAGGCCACCAGTCATGTTTCCGGCCAGCAAGCGATCTGGATGGCTCATGAGTAAAAGGCAGAATATCCGATCCTCAACACTGGCCACGACTTTCCCCATATCAGGATTTTCCAACACCCATTTTACAATCCAGCCATCTCCGCCAGCCGAGTAGAAACCATCGTTGTTAGCCACGTCAGGAGCCAGGGTATAAACAGCCCCTCTATGGCCTGAGCACTGATGGATTTTATGAACTCTCATATCGTAGCACTGTTGTTAAAATAGTAAGTTTGGGGGATTTTGTGTCAATTTTGTCATAATACGACATTTTAAAATTTAACACTTTCTACCTTTGACAGCGATGACTATGGCCTGAAAATTGCAATGCTCAAAATACGCTGAATGTAAACTTCCTTTTCCTCAGGTTCGTCGCTTAAACCCCGCCAAAGTAATCCTTCTTCCCTCCAATGGTTTGATTGAAGTTAATCAGCCATCTTATTTACCGATTTAACAAACAAACACACCACGTTGACATGGGAAAACGTGTACTTCTTGTGCAGCAGCACGACCATTTCCGGCGTTTGATCGGAAACCTTTTATCGCCACACCACGAGGTGATTGGCGTCAAAGATTCTTTAGATGCTTTTGTCTGGCTTGGCAAAGGTAAAATTCCGGATGTGATCATCGCCTCTGATGCCGCCGACACCGCTGAAACCGCACAATTCCTGAAACAGCTGGCCTGTAGTGGCCTTTATTCCAGCATACCTGTTGTTTACATCGCTCCACCTGAAAAACAAGGAGATACTGAACTGAGCATTACTGAAAGTTCGGTACGCCTCTTGCAACCATTCAGTCCTGAATCACTGTATGAAGCGATACAGCGTGTTACCAATCGTATCGAATGACGTTTCAACGGCGCTCGTAAAGACGGGCTTACAAAATAATAAACAAACACACCCGCTTTTTGCTTATGCAACAACTTGACAAATCTCTTTTAGCATTAAAAGATTTGCTTTTTCTGGGGTTTGATGCAGGTTTTGAGCTTCACCTTCTGCAATTACCTTCAGAAACAGAATACACCTGGATTAATGATCCACGGGCTGCCCATGACTGGTTGGAACAAAGGGTCGAACGGATCGAAACATTTCAACCACCTTACGCCATCGTGGCTTGCCTGACCTGGTTACAGGCAGACAATTTTAACCTGTCGCGAAAAATTGCCGCTCACCCGGATCTGAAACACATTCCGATCATTGCACTTGCCGATAAAGGCCAGGATTTAGATGCTATGTCATTGTTTAACAATGGTATAGATGATTGTTATTTCCATCCGGTGGAATGGTCGCGATTGCAAACACGTATTGAATTCCTGAATCAGTATAAACCGGTTTTACTGGAAAAAAAGGCACTGCTGAAACAAGAACCATTTACGGTGCGTACACCTTTTATCAAACGAACTTTCGATATTATCGGGGCCTGCCTCATCATCTTGCTGACGGCGCCCGTGTGGCTGCTAGTCGCTCTGGCCATCAAACTGGAATCAAAAGGCCCGATTTTGTATCACTCGCGTCGTGTGGGCGCTGGTTACCGCGTCTTTAATTTCCTGAAATTCCGCTCTATGTCTGTGCATGCAGACCGATTGCTGGATGAGTACAGGTTCATGAATCAGTATGCCGACGGAACCGTTTTTGTGAAAATTGCCGATGACCCGCGTATCACCAAAGTTGGTCGTTTTATCCGAAAATACAGTATTGATGAATTGCCACAATTACTGAATGTCCTGAAAGGCGATATGTCATTGGTTGGTAACAGGCCATTGCCCATTTACGAAGCGGAATTACTAACCCGCGAAGACTGGTGCGCCCGTTTCATGGCGCCAGCCGGAATTACAGGCCTTTGGCAAGTGACCAAGCGTGGCGCATCGAACATGAGTCAGGAAGAACGTATAGCGCTGGATGTCCGTTACGCTCAAACATTTAACCTGTTGACGGACCTGAGCATCATCATGAGAACGCCCATGGCACTCGTCCAAAAAGAGAATGTCTGAACCGCTCATCAGCATCATAACGGTCAACTACAACCAGACGGAAACGACCTGTGCGCTGCTGGACAGTATCCGCAGGCAAGACTATCGCCGTGTGGAAATATGGGTAGTGGACAACGCCAGCCGGGAAAACCCGGAGCAGCGTTTTCGTGAAGCCTACCCGGAAGTTCACTTCCTGCGCAGCCCTGAAAACCTCGGCTTTGCAGGCGGTAACAACCTGGCACTGAAACAGGCGACCGGCGATTTCGTCTTCTTCATCAACAACGACGCTGAAATCGCACCCGGATGCCTTCAACAGATGCTGTCTATCTTTCATCAGTACCCGAACGCGGGTATTGTATCTCCGTTAATCTGTTATTTTCCTGAAAACAGCGATGACGCCTCCGTGGCTTCATCGCTGTTAGTTCAATATTCAGGCATGACCGCTGTGCATCCAATCACGGGGCGCAATCAGGTACTTGGGCACAAAGTGCCCAATCGAGGGCAGTTTTCTACACCAACGCGCACGGCGTACGCGCACGGTGCAGCCATGATGGTTTCCAAAAAAGTAATAGAAACCGTCGGCCCGATGTACGAAGGATTTTTCCTGTATTATGAAGAACTGGATTGGTGCGAACGGATACGCAGGGCAGACCTGGAATGCTGGACAGCGCCGGATGGACTTGTTTTACACAAGGAAAGTCTGACCATTGGCCGCATGGGCGCGCTGAAAACATACTACCTGACACGGAGCCGGATTATGTTCATGCGCCGAAATTTTCCAAAGTCGTTTGCTGGTTTTGGACTCTACTTCTGGGGCGTCACGGTTCCACTGCATTCGCTGCGCTATTTGCTGCGTAGAGAATGGCCTGAATTAAGCGCCTTCTGGCGCGGTGCGCTGGCGGGTTTTCAGCAATCTTAAATACCGTTTTTGTAACTATTTAGGTCAGCGGTTTTGGATCAAAAAAGCAGACGATTTTAGGTCAATCAAGCCGCTTTTTTGAGTTCGATGCAGCGCATCGGACGAGGAAAACGGCGAAGAGTGGCCTAAAATAGACCTTTTTTGACCAAAATGTGAGCGACCTAAACAGTTACGCGTTTTATATTAAAAACTGACCATTCTGGTAAATTTTCTCATCATCGGCCCAAATTTCCCCGCCGCGAGTCATATCGGTAATCATATCCCAGTGAATGGATGATTCATTCTTGCCGCCTGTTTGGAGGTAGCTTTGACCGATGGCCATGTGAATGCTTCCGCCAATTTTTTCGTCGAACAGAATATTTTTCGTGATGCGCTGGATATCGTAGTTGGTGCCGATAGCGGCTTCGCCAAAACGCCGCGCGCCGGGTATTTCAAATATTTTATCGAGAAACGCCTGTCCTTGGCGTGCTTCCCATTTTTCAATAAACCCGTCTTTCACCCAAAGGGTAACATCTTCAACTTCCTGCCCCTGATAAATACAGGGATAGGAAAAGTGGATGCGACCTTGTACGCTGTCTTCCACGGGGCTGGTATAAACTTCGCCGGAAGGCATGTTGGTCTGCCCGTCGGAGTTCATCCAGGTGCGGCCGTCGGTTGAAAAACGAATGTCTGTGCCTTCATTAACATACCTGACGCTTTTACAGCGATTCAGGTGATCCACGACGTGTTGCTGGTTTTGGCGCACTTTGAGCCACTCTGCCTCCGGGTTTTCGGTGAATAATTTGCAAGCGCCGAACACGAACTGCTGGTATTCGCTAAGTGACATCCCTGCTTCCTGCGCTGAAGCATCTGTTGGGTACTGGCACAGGTTGCGTTTCAGTCGGCGGTCGGCCGTGCGCTCAAAATAGGCTTTGTTGAGGGGCGCCATCGCAGCATTTCGAATCTGGGTACGATCCTGGTCGGCGCCACTGGTTTCACGCAAATTATAGGGCGCCCGAATATTCAGGTAACAATCAAACGATTCCATCGCCAGCGTGGTCAACGTTGGCGGATGCGCGAGCGCCTCTATGCTGGCATTTTGCATAAAAAGGCGCTCCCGCTCCCGAAAAACCATGTCGTATTCCACCAATGCTGCGCCTGCGGCGTAGGCTTCGCGATAAACTTCCCGGACCAGCGGTTCAGCCAACATGGTGCTGGAAATAAACACCTTGTCGCCCGGCTGCACATTCAGGCAGTAATGCGTCAACAAACGCGCGTATTTGGTTAGAACGTCCATGGATGTTGTTAGAATGCGCTTCGCGCGTTTGAAATAGTTTGAATGCTCGCTGGCGCTCGCGTTTGAATGGCGCTGCGCGCCGTTTGATGTGGTTTGAATGCTCGCTGGCGCTCGCGTTTGATGTGGTTGTTGGATGAATTCTGATTTAATTTTCTACGGGCAGGAAGGAATACTGTTTGCCGAAACGAAGCATTTGCTGAACAAAATCGAGTTCGCGCTCCACTTTGATGTCGGTGATATTACCGCTTTTGCCCATTACCGGCACCAGTCGAGGTTGCACAAAACCGGAATAGGCTTTAGTGGGCAGGCTGGCATAACGAGACTTCACCTGACGAACGGTTTCTGCATCGGTTTTGACACCGTAGTTTTCAACCAGTTCGCTGGCGGCTTTGAAATCGCCTTCTGATTTGATGCGCTGAATTTCAGACAGTAACTGACCAAACAGTACGCGCAATTTGGCATAGTCGCGAATATCGTAATAGATTTTTCCATTGCGGACTTCGCGTTTGATGACACCGTCTTTTTGGCCTTTTTCAAAAGCCCATCCGGCCACTAATTGGCGATTGCGCATGTGGTCTTCTTCGATATTATGTCCGGGCTGGAGGCGGCGCAGTTGTTGCAGCAAACCATTGCGGATGTAGTTATCGTACTCTGCTTTGAAAGCATTGCCGTCAGGCAACAGGCCCCACTCGATCAGTTTTGGATCGGGCATGAAATAGAGGGCTACCAGGTCGGCGCGCGCTTCTTCGAGGGTGCTAGAATATTGTTGAAGTGTTACGTTGGGCTCCGGCATACCCGGCTTGAGTTGGCCGCTGGCGTGGCCGATCACTTCGTGCAGGGCTGTGTGCATTTTGCCGCAGGCTTCTCCGTATTTTTTTGCATTGTCAACTTCTTCAGGGTCATTGGCAAACTCAAGGGTAGCCAGCGAACCGCCAGCCTTGCCATAGGCATTCTCAATGTTGTTAAGGCTGACCGATTTAGAGCCATACGTTTCACGAATCCAGTTGGAGTTAGGCAGGTTAACGCCGATGGGTGTGCTGGGGGCGCAGTCGCCGCCTTCCATAGCGACATTAATCACGCGGTAAGACACGCCTTTAACCGACTTTTTCTTGTATGCCGCCGGAATGGTTGAGTTGTCTTCAAAATACTGTGCGTTTTTGCTGACAATGGCCATTTTTTTGGTGGCATCCGGGTCGTTGTATTGGACAACGGCTTCAAAATCAGCCTTGTAACCTTTCGGGTCGTGATACACTTCGATGAAACCGTTGATAAAATCAATGGTGCTGGTAGTGTCTAAAACCCAGGCTTTATTGTATTCATCGAAGGTTTTCAGGTCGCCCGTGCGGTAGTAGTCTACCAACAGACGAATGGCCTTTTTCTGTTGTTCATTTTCAGCAAAAGGGATGGCTTTTTCGAGGTTTTCCACGATTTTGACAATGGCCTTACTGTACATGGCATTTGCGCCATTGACGCACCAGGGGTGTTCGACCATCTTTGAACCATTCCACACTAATTTACTGTTCAAACCGAACATGGGCGCGTTGGCGCCTGCTTTTTCAAGCATACTTTTGTAGTATTGATCGACTTGTTCGGCCGTAACATTTTCATAGAAGTTGACGGCGCTGTTTTTCACGACGTCTATGCCAGCGTCTTTGTTGGTGCGTTTCGCCATGACGGTTGGATCGAAAATGACGGGCGTCAATTTGTTAACCAAAGCACCGACGTCTTCTTTGGCTGTCAGGGGCAGTGCCGTACTTGGGCAAGATTTCACTAAAGACGCATAATATGCTTTTGAAAAACCCGGCGTCAGTTTCGCTTCGTTGTAATGGTGGTGAATACCATTGCTGAACCACACACGTTTGGCCCAAGTCTCGAAAGCCTTCCAGTCGGCGGTATTTTTATCGCCTGCATAATGCGTAAAAATGGCTTCGTTCGTCTTGCGTATGGCCAGATTATAACGGCAGTGTTGGTCGTAGATGATATCACGTCCGCATAAAGCGGCTTCGCCGAGGTAGTAAATGAACGTTTTTTGGCGAAGGTTAAGTTCATCCCAGCCAGGCAGGTCGTATTTCAGGATTTGCAGGTCGGCAAACGTATCGAGCAATACTTTATCCGACGATACAGACATAGACGAGTCGCCTGTTTTGGGTTTCATACCGCAAGCGCCCAGAATGAGAACGGCCAATGCGATGAGTACTCTGCTGAAGTTCATATTCAAGAATTCGTTTTTTTTGAAAATAGATGTAATCAACCCAAAGTGGTTTTGAACGACTCGCGTCTGTAAATCATTGAAAATCAGGAAATCCAATCCTGCAAATCTTCAAAACTACTTAAATCCGGGCATAAAAATGGCATTACCATAAAAATGCGGCCAAAAGTACATCGAAAGCGATACACTTTATAAACCCGTTTTGCGGCATATGTGGTTTTTCGGCTTCCAGTCTAATACCTTTGCAGCCCTTAAAAAAATACACCTGCCATGTCAAACGCCCTTACCGCATTTCAACAGTCTATACGCCAGGGTATTCCTGATCAATTGCCCGAACCGGTCGCACTTGATCCAAATGTCAGTCATGCACCGCGTCGAGTGCTGGAAGGCGTACTGACGGACCATGAGCGTGTTTTAGCCATCCAGAATGCCTTGCGCTATTTTCCTGAAAAATGGCACAGCACACTGGCCGCAGAATTTGCCGACGAACTCGAACAATATGGACGTATTTATATGTATCGCTTTCGTCCGACATACGATATGTATGCACGGCCGATTTCGGATTATCCGTTTCGAAGCCACCAGGCGGCAGCGATCATGCTGATGATTCAAAACAACCTCGATCCGAAGGTTGCCAAACACCCGCATGAACTGATTACCTACGGCGGAAATGGCGCTGTATTCCAGAACTGGGCACAGTACCTCATCACGATGCGCTACCTGTCGGAAATGACCGACCAACAAACGCTGGTGATGTATTCAGGCCATCCGATGGGCCTGTTTCCAAGTCACCCGGAAGCGCCAAGGGTGGTGGTCACCAATGGCATGATGATTCCAAATTATTCCAAAAAGGAAGACTGGAACAAGTACAACGCCCTCGGCGTCACGCAATACGGTCAAATGACCGCAGGCTCGTACATGTACATTGGCCCGCAAGGTATCGTACACGGCACGACCATTACACTACTCAACGCTGGCCGCAAACTCGGCCTCGGCGCCGACAACCTCGCTGGTCGTGTATTCGTCACGAGCGGACTCGGCGGCATGTCGGGCGCTCAGGCCCTGGCAGCAATTATTACAGGCTGTGTGGGTGTAATTGCGGAAACCGATGGCGATGCTGTTCAGCAACGACTTACCGACGGTTATATTCATGCCGAAAATGTATTCACGGACGCCGGTGAACTGATCGTCCGCATGGAAGCCGCCCGCCGCCAAAAAGAAGCCGTGGCACTGATCTACCACGGCAATATTGTTGACCTGTGGGAAAGATTTGTGCAAGACAATATTCACATCGAACTGGGTTCGGATCAAACCAGTTGCCACAACATCAACGACTGTGGCTATACGCCCGTTGGCTATACTTTCGAAGCGGCCAAGGAACTGTTGATAAAAGACAAGGAAAAATTTCTGGATGAAGTACACGCCACGCTGCGTCGTCACGTAGCCGCTATCAATGTTTTGAGCGAACGAGGTATGTATTTCTGGGATTATGGCAATGCCTTTTTGAAAGAAGCACGCGACGCCGGCGCAGCAACAGCGCCTGTTGGACAGGCCCGGCCCGATGCAGATTTCCGTTACCCATCCTATGTCGAAGATATCATGGGGCCCATGTGCTTTGACTACGGCTTTGGCCCTTTCCGCTGGGTTTGCTGCTCCGGCTTGCAGGAAGACCTGGACAAAACCGACCAGATTGCAGCGCAAGTATTAACGGAAATGCTGGCCGAAGCACCCGAAGAAATCCGCCCCCAACTCAATGACAACCTTATCTGGATTCAGAATGCCAAACAGCAAATTCCGGTGGTCGGCTCCAAATCCAGAATCCTGTACGCAGATTCCGAAGGTCGTATTCGTATCGCACAGGCATTTAATAAAGCCATTGCAGCAGGTGAACTTTCCGGCCCTGTCGTGTTGGGCCGTGATCACCACGATGTGAGCGGAACCGATTCTCCTTTCCGCGAAACCGCCAATATTTACGATGGCTCGCGTTTTACCGCCGATATGGCTGTACAAAACGTCATCGGCGATGCCTTCCGCGGCGCAACCTGGGTCAGCCTCCACAACGGCGGCGGTGTAGGCTGGGGCGAAGTCATCAACGGCGGCTTTGGAATGGTGATTGACGGCACCGACGCTTCGGAGCGCCGCCTGCAATCCATGCTGTTCTGGGACGTCAATAACGGCATCAGTCGCCGTGCCTGGGCCAGAAATCCGCACGCCATCAGTACCTTGCAGCGCACCATGCAGCAATACCCTGATTTGCAAGTGACCGTGCCCGTGCTGGCCGATCCGGCTGTCATTCGGGATGCGCTTAACTTGAAGAAGTAAACGGAGAAGGGAAAAAGACGGAAGGTTGAGGGTAAACGGCCTTCCAGTTTCCGCCTGTTACCCTGTTTTTAAAATAACACTTGAAATTCGAAACATATTAATCAATGAAGGATACTCCTCTTACCGCGCGACACATTGCGCTGGGGGCCAAAATGGCCGAATTTGCGGGCTATAACATGCCTATTTCTTACAGCAGCATCACCGACGAGCACCGCGCAGTGCGCCAGGCTGTCGGTGTGTTCGATGTTAGCCACATGGGCGAATTCATCGTTCGCGGCAAGGACGCCGTTCGTTTTTTGCAGTCAGCCACCAGCAACGATGTTTCAAAATTGAAACCCGGACAAGTGCAATATTCCTGCCTGCCCAATAAAAAAGGTGGTATCGTGGATGACCTGCTCGTATATCGCCTCGACGATGCGCCCGAAATGACCGTGGCAGGTGAACAGTCTTTCATGTTGGTCGTCAACGCCTCCAATGAAATCAAAGACTGGCGCTGGCTCAAACGCCTGAGCAAGGGTTTCGAGGTGAAAATGCAAAACATTTCCGCTAAAACCGGCCTTATCGCTGTGCAAGGCCCAAAGGCCGTCGCTGCGCTGCAAAAACTCACTGACCTGGATTTGGGCATCATCGAATACTATCACTTCAAGCGCGGCAGGTTTGCGGGATGTAACAATGTGATTGTTTCGGCAACCGGCTACACTGGCTCAGGCGGTTTTGAAATCTATGCCAAAAACAAGGACATCGCCAAAATCTGGGATAAAGTCTTCAAAAACGCTGATAAATGGGGCATGAAACCTTGCGGCCTCGGCGCACGCGATACACTCCGCCTCGAAATGGGCTACTGCTTGTACGGCAATGATATTGACGACAAAACAAGTCCGCTGGAAGCAGGCCTGGGTTGGATCACCAAACTGAATAAAGCGGAAGATTTTCCTTCCAAAGAGCGATTTAAAAAACAAAAAGCCGAAGGCGTCAAACGCCGCTTAGTTGGCTTCGTGGTGGACGACCGCCGTGTGCCGCGTCATGGTTACGCCATCGAAAGCCAGCGCGGTGCAGCCATCGGTGTTGTTAGTTCGGGTACGCATTCACCAACACTCGACAAGCCCATCGGCACCGGTTATGTAAAAACCAAATACGCCGAACCCGGCACGAAAATCAAGATCGTTGTGGGTGGTAAAAAATTAGAAGCCGTTGTGACGAAAGTGCCATTTGTAGAGCCAAATGTGTAACCGCCGAACCCCTGTTCGGTGTGCAGAGACCACGCGTGTAACCGCCGAACCCCTGTTCGGAGTGTAGAGACCACGCGTAACCGCAGAACCCCTGTTCGGCGTGTAGAGACCACGTGTAACCGCCGAACCCCTGTTCGGCGTGCAGAGACCACGCGTAACCGCCGAACCCCTGTTCGGCGTGTAGAGACCACGCGTAGAGTCGCCGAACAGGGGTTCGGCGGTACTTACTTCAACAGCCACGCAGGCCTGATTTGATGTGGATTCAACCAACTATGGGCTGCATTCAGAAATATTGAATCCTGCTCCTGTTGCGCCTTTTGAATGGCTTTTTGCCAACCATATTCCGGTAATAAATGATACCCGCCGCCAAGGTAAACCACCTTGTCGGCGGGTATTTCTTTATCCGTATAATACTGCATCATCGGCTGTGAAACACCTGCGGCTACGCGCCAAAGCCTCGACGAATCAATGACATATTCCGGCAGCCAGGGCATGGCGTCCGTTTTGAGTTCAAAAGTCAGGTATTCAGCCAGGGCATTATGGGCAATCAATAATTCAGGCTGCTGGTCGGGTATTGTTGAAAAGTGCCGCGCAATGCCATTTTTCAATACCTGATAAAAAGCAAAGTCGGGGTCGTGCTTCGCAGGCGAATAGGTTTTCCAGGAAAAAAATGCAGCCAACACCAGCGCCAAAGGGATCAATGTCTGCACACGCAAGAAGGATGTCATTTCTATTTGAATAAAGGTAACTATTTAGGTCGCTCCCATTTTGGTCAAAAAAGGTCTATTTTAGGTCAATCAAGCCGCTTTTTTGATCCAAAACCGCTGACCTAAACAGTTAAGAATAAAGTTTAAAAATTCAGGAGGAAGCAGGATGGCAAAAGGTTGAGACTATTCAAAATCGGGGTAATTTTGCAGGCTCATTATTCCATGATGTAGCAATTACTCACCTTACTCCTCAAAATGGTTCATTTTACCAGACATATATTATCCAACGGACTGCGCGTGCTGATTCATGAAGATCACACAACGCCGCTGGTATCGGTCAACGTTTCCTATTTCGTCGGCTCGCGCGACGAACATCCGAACAAGACCGGTTTTGCCCACTTGTTCGAACACCTGATGTTTTCGGGCAGTCAGCACGTGGAGGATTTTGATGAGCCATTGCAAAGGGCCGGTGGCGAAAACAACGCCTATACGACCAACGATTATACGACTTTTTACGAAATCATTCCGGCTGACAATATCGAAACGGCGCTCTGGCTGGAAAGCGACCGGATGCTGGCCCTGAATATCAACAAAAAATCGCTGGACGTACAACGCCGGGTGGTGGTGGAAGAATTTAAGGAAACCTGCCTGAATGAGCCTTATGGCGATTCGTGGCACCACTTGTCCGAACTCATGTACGAGCAGCACCCCTATCGCTGGCCTGTGATCGGACTGGAGCCGGAACATATCGAAAAGGCAACATTGACGGATGTTCAGCATTTTTACAAATCGTGGTACGTGCCTTCCAATGCGGTGTTGAGCATCGCCGGACCAATCAAAACAACCGATGCGCTGACCTTGGTGGATAAATGGTTTGGCAATATCCCCTCCGGCAAAACGCCTGAACGGCATTACACACAAGAGCCGCCCCAACGTCAGGCCCGGCACAAGACAGTCGTAGCCGACGTGCCGGCGGCAGCGGTCTATATGGCCTTCCGCACGCCCGCGCGACTGGAGCCTGATTTTTATCCGCTCGATCTGATTTCCGATATTCTGGCGCAGGGACATTCGTCCCGGCTATATCGGCATTTATTGAAGGAGCGTCGCTTGTTCAGCACGATTGATGCTTATGTCACGGCCAATATTGACCCAGGTCTGCTGGTTATCGAAGGCCGGCCTGCTGATGGCGTGAGTATGGATGATGCCATTGCCGCTATTTGGGAAGAATTAGACGCGCTGAAAGCCGCGCCGATTGACCAACGCGAACTCGATAAAATCAAGCACCGTTTTGAAAGTACGATTGTATTTTCGGAAATGAGTGCCATGAACAAAGCCCAGAATCTGGCTTTTTATGAAATGCTGGATCGCGCCGAACTCATGAACGAAGAGGTGGATACCTATATGAAAGTCAGCGCCGACGATTTGCACCGGGTGGCTAATGAATTATTCATTAAGGAAAACTCTGCCACATTGATTTATCAGCCCGCCACCAGGCAGTAGGCGGCAACATGGCTTCCCAACGCATGGGCACGCGCTGAACGGGATGTTCGAGCGCCATGCTGATGCAATGTAGCCCGATAGAAGCGTCTGCCAGCGGCGTCGGAGCGCCGTATTTCACGTCGCCCAGGATAGAACAGCCCATCGCCGACAACTGCGCCCGTATCTGGTGCGGTCGGCCCGTGACGGGTTCTACTTCGAGCCAGATCAGCCCTTTTTCCTGCCCCAACACGCGATAACGGGTGATGCTTTCCTTTGCGTCAGCCTTCGGGCGCAAATAGGCCGTCACGACGTTCCGTTTTTCATCTTTAAAAAGGTAATGCACCAATTCGCCTTCCGTTTGAGCGGGCATTTTCAGGACTAACGCGAGGTATTTTTTTTCGACTTTTTTTTCTCTGAAAAGAGTAGTCAGCCGCCCCAGGGCTTTGTCTGTTCGCGCCATCAATACAGCGCCACTGACGGGTCGGTCAATTCGGTGCGCCGGGTGCAAAAACACCGCGCCAGGCTTGTTGTACTTTTCTTTGAGGTACTCCTTGCCCCAGTCAATCAGGGTGGCGTCGCCGGTTTTATCGCCCTGCACCAGCCAGCCGGCAGGCTTGTTTAAAATCAATAGATGATTATCTTCGTAAATGATACCGGGCTGCACGTTGGAGGGGCGCTGGCGCGCCGTTTGATGTGGTTTGAAATAGTTTGATGTGGTTTGAATGCTCGCTGACGCTCGCGTTGGAATGGCGCTGGCGCGCCGTTTGATGTGGTTTGAAATAGTTTGATGTGGTTTGAATGCTCGCTGACGCTCGCGTTTGATGTGGTTTGAAATAGTTTGATGTAATTTTATTCCAGGCGCGCCACACTTGACACCCATTCCAGTTCTTTGAGGGAGCGCATGGCGACGTTCAGTTGATCCAGGTTGGCGACAATCAGGCCGATACGGCCCTCGAAAAAGCCGTCTTCTCCGGAAATGGAGAATGAACGAATATTGAGGCCCAGCATGGCCAGGCGGTCGGTCAGGGCATTGATGACGCCGGGGCCAGTATCCACACCCATGACAATGATATCCGCGACGAAATTGGTCTGCACGGTATTGCCCCAGGAAGCCTTCATCACACGATGACTGTAGGCCGTCAGCAGGTTTTGAGCGTTAGGGCAGGTCGAGCGGTGTATTTTGGTAATATTGCTGGTATTGGTGTACGCAAAAATGGTATCGCCGGGCATCGGATTACAGCACGTCGCCATGGAATACTGAAACAAGCGACCAGGCTGGTCATTAATGATAATGTCCAGTTTTTGTGAACTGCCCTTTCTGTCCACCGGCGTAAACACCTCGGTTAAATCTACTTCCGGCCTCACCTGTTTATCCGTCACCTCGACTAATTTAGGGCCGTCGGCCCTGAATTTTTTCAGTTCTTTCAAATCAACCTGCTCATGCGCGACGGCGCTGAGAAACTCCAGGTGATTGGGGAACTTGAAATATTTTACCAGCATTTCCAGGTTGTCTTCAACCGTTACCTTGAATGCATTGAGTTTTCGTTGCAGGATTTCCTTACCGTATTCCGCTTGCTTGACCTGTTCCTCCTTGAGTGCGGCGCGGATACGGTTGCGGGCTTTGGTCGTGATAACAAACTTGAGCCAGCCATCGGCGGGTTTCTGGTTTTTATTGCGAATGACCTCCACCTGATCGCCGCTTTGAAGGACGTGACTGATGGGCACCAGTTTGTTATTCACCTTGACGGCCTGGCAGGTTTTGCCCAGATCGGAGTGTATGGAAAATGCAAAATCCAGTGCCGTGGCGCCCTTGGGCAGGATGCGCATTTCGCCACTGGGTGTAAAAACGTGGACTTCCTCGGTAAAGAAATTGCCCTGAATTTCATTCAAAAAATCCACGGCATTGCCGGCCATGCTGTTTTCTAACGAGTCGCGTACCTGCGAGAGCCAGTTTTCAAAAACATCGTGTTTGAGTTTGCTGATGCTTTTGATGCCCTTGTATTTCCAGTGGGCGGCAAATCCGCGCTCGGCGATATCGTCCATGCGTTCGGAGCGAATTTGCACTTCGACAAAGCGGCCTTCGGGGCCGATCACGGTGGTGTGCAGCGATTCATAGCCATTGGATTTGGGCAGACTGATCCAGTCCTTGACCCTTTCCGGAATAGGCATGAAATGATCGGTAACAAACGTATAAGCTTTCCAGCAGGCGCTTTTCTCTTCCTCGGGCGGTACATCCAGTATGATACGAATGGCGAACAGGTCAAAAATGTCTTCAAAAGCCACCTGTTTCTGGCGAATTTTATTCCAGATGGAATAAATACTCTTCGGGCGGCCGATTACTTTTCCCTTGATACCCACCGAATCCATCCAGGCGCTGATGGGTTCACAAAATTCTTCAATGTACAGTTCCCTGTTTCGTTTGGTGTCCGACAGTTTTTCAGCGATGTCTTTGTATTCGACCGGATGGGTAATTTTCAGGCAGGCATCCTGAAATTCGGTTTTGATTTTGTATAATCCGAGCCTGTGCGCCAGCGGTGTATAAATGGAACTGGTTTCAGCCGCAATTTTCAGCTGCTTGTGCGGCGGCATACTCTTGATGGTGCGCAGGTTTTGCAGTCGGTCGGCCATTTTAATCAGGACTACCCGCACGTCAGACACCATAGCGCGCAATACCTTGCTGATATTTTCCGCTTGCGGGCTTTCACTCTCGTGCAAACTGTCGAGTTTCGTCAGGCCATCCACGATCATGCTAACTTGTGTGCCAAACTGCGCCCTGACTTCGGCCAGTGTGACGTCGGTATCTTCCACCACATCGTGCAACAGGGCACAAACGATGGCTGTCGGGCCAAGTCCGATTTCCTGAACACATATATTGGCCACTTCGATAGGATGGAGGATATAAGGATCGCCCGATTTACGGCGCTGTGTCTTGTGCGCTTCGGCGGCCAGTTCAAAGGCCTGTCGAATGGCCTTATGGTCGGCTGGCTCCAGCGTCGTTTTGACGCTGTTCAGCAGTTGGCGATAGGCAGCACGGATGATTGCCCGATCCTTTTCCGAACCGGGAATATTTTCTTCGTGAGAAAAATCGTTGTGGAATGAGTCTTTTGCTACGGACATGGTCTAC
Source organism: Saprospiraceae bacterium (assembly GCA_020852155.1). Classification (GTDB taxonomy): domain Bacteria; phylum Bacteroidota; class Bacteroidia; order Chitinophagales; family Saprospiraceae; genus M3007. Next base: position 17,877 of record JADZBJ010000360.1, read on the forward strand.
CTCTGCTGCTTTCGACAAAAATAAAGCTCATTCGGGCAAACGACAGTAATTTTTTTAAATCAGCACCGGCAAGCGTGAATCAGCGGAAAAACGATGTTGTTTTCAGGAAAAAATGCCGGAGCGGGTTTCAGTCTGAAACACAGGGAAGGATAGCGGCAAAAGATGCCTTTTTGAGCCAGTGAGGGAATTTTAAACAACCGCTTAGCGGCCCAGACGGCCCGTCATTCGCCACCAACGCATTTGAAGTACGCCCAGAATACCCTCGCGCACGATGCGGAGCGACATTTTGGAAACGCCCAACTCGCGATCTTTGAAGGTGATCGGAATTTCCTGAATTTTGAAACCCAGACACCACGCCGTGTATTTCATTTCAATCTGAAATGCGTAACCAACAAAGTGAATCCGGTCAAGGTGCATGGTTTCCAGCACTTTTCGGCGATAGCACACAAATCCGGCGGTCGGGTCTTTAACAGGCATCCCAAGAATGGCCTGAGTCTAAATAGAGCCGCCACGCGAG
>JADZBJ010000361.1 GCA_020852155.1 Saprospiraceae bacterium
GGTTCTGAACATGCCTTGTCAAGGCTGTTCGAAAAATGAAGCGCACAAATTTATGGAATAGTTGGTTATTTGTTTAGCTGGTTATCTGGTTATTTGTTGAATCGGTGAATCGAATTCAAATAACCAAATAACCAGTTAAACAAATAAACAACTATTCCCTAAATTTGTGCGCTTCATTTTTCGAACATGTTGATAAGGCATGTTCAGAACCATTAAAACACGCGATCATGAAACTGTTACAGTACTTTTATTTCACTCGTTCAGAGCGAAACGGAGCGGTGCTGCTCCTCCTTCTTTCCATTGCTCTTTTTGTTATTCCTGAATTACGCTACCGAATGTCGAAGCAGACATCGGCGGATGCTGCATCATTTTTGGCCGAAGCGCAACATTTTCGCGCGCTGACGGGTGCAGGAGAGTCCTTGCAAGATCAAAACAACACTTCCGCTTCTACACTTTTCTCCTTCGACCCTAATACCGCCAGTTTGGAGCAATTCGTTTCGCTGGGACTGGATGAAAAAACAGCCCGCACCATTTGCAACTACCGCAACAAAGGAGGGCAGTTCAGGACACCCGAAGATTTCAAAAAAATCTGGGGACTCAAAGCCGACGATTATGAGCGATTGTACGCGTACATCCGAATCGGCGGACAGGAAAAAACACAAATCTCGCTGGCTGGCGTATCCGAACAAGCCTTTATGTTCGATCCCAATACCGCCGACGAAAGCACGTTGAAAAACCTGGGATTACCCTCCCGAACCATCAAAAGCATCCTGAACTACCGCACCAAGGGAGGGCGTTTTAAAAACAAGGCGGATTTCCAGAAAATTTATACCCTCGACGAGGACGACTACGTGCGACTTGAGCCGTTCATCCAGGTAACTACGGAATTAGCCGCACCACCTGCGATGGCAAATCCGACGCGTAACCCGTTTAAAGCGGCCCCGACCGTTGTCAATATCAATCAATCTTCGGCGGAGCAATGGCAATCGCTGCCTGGTATTGGCGAAACGCGTGCACGGCAAATCATCAATTTCAGGGAAAAACTTGGCGGATTTATCAGCATCGGCCAAGTGGCCGAAACCCGTTATCTGCCAGACAGTATTTTTCAAAAAATTCGACCGCACCTCTCGCTGGAAAGCGGACAGTTGCGTCAAATTAACATCAATACCATTGAACTGGAAGCCCTTTCGGCACACCCGTATTTTTCAAAAAAACAGGCTGTCGCACTCGTGGAATATCGCAAACAACACGGCCCTTATCGCAGCGTGGCTGATCTGTCGGCTGTCATTGTTCTGAAAGACCAGACCTGGCTGGAAAAAGTAAGACCGTACCTTGCTGTGGATTGAGTTGAATGGTTATTTGGGGATTTGGTTATTCGGTTAATGATACCCGGCAATATGCTTCTATTCCTGCTCGCGCCAGATTTTGAGGAACTTTTGAATGATTTCGCGGTTTTCACGATACACTTTAGCGCCACGCGGGGAGGTAACGATGCTGCATGGCACTGTTTTCGATACTTCGCGTTGCGAAAGCCCGCGATCTGCAGCATCAAACACGCGCCATCGTTCAATCATGAGCGCTCGCTCGTGTTCGGTGAATGTCAGTTTCAGAAGTTCCTCAAATTCTGATTCCGACCTGACGGATTGAAAAAGTTGATAGAGCACGTTATGTCAAGAATTGTATCGAAGAGCAAATCTAAGCAGCAGACCCTAATTTATGGATAAAATATTAGTGTCTGATGCTTGCAACATCCAGTGCGGGGATGCAATTTTTTGGTTATTTTACATTTCGTTGAAACAAGGGAAAAAGAAAACATTCTATATTTGTCGAATAGAACAACCTCAAAACAAAGGAATAATCCATCATTTCCCTTCAAATCATTTGATTCCTGTTATTATCTCATTTTTTGTCGCCTGATTCATTGTCAACGGTTACAGCGGCAAATTCACTTTTTTTTCTATGCCAGACCAACATAATCGAATTCATATCATCAAAAGAGACGACGGTTGGGTTTTGCGCAAAGACGGTGCCACCAAGGCTTCAAAGAAGTTTCCAACCAAGCAAGACGCACTGGAATCTGCCTACGATTTGCGTAGCAGCTATGATCTGGTCGTACACAGCCCCGACGGAACAGTTGAGAATTATTGGGAAAAAGGCCAATATTGAGGCCTGATTTCTACATTATACTCCTATGCCTGAGGATAAATTTCATCAAAGCGTTTTCATCAACTGTCCCTACGATCCCGGGTATCGCCATTCCCTTTGGGCCCTCGTCTTTACCCTGCGTTATTGCGGATTAACGCCGCGCATTGCCTCCGAACGTCTGGAAACAGCCGAAGTGCGACTTGAGCGCATTATTGACCTTATCCTTGAAACGAAATACAGTATTCACGACTTTTCAAGGGTAAAATCCCGCGAACCCAATGAGTACTTTCGTTTTAACATGCCACTTGAACTGGGTCTCGATCTCGGCTGCAAAAATTACCATCACGACTTAAAATACCGGCAAAAACACCTGCTCATCATGGAAGGCGAACGCGGCAGCCTGTCGCGCGCCATGTCTGATTTGAGCGGCGTTGACGTGTTGTGCCATGAAAACGAGTCTGAAAGGCTTGTTGAAATGTTGCGCAACTGGCTGTTTAATGTCGGCTTTAGCGATCTGGCCGGACCCAATCATATCTGGGACGAATTCAATATTTTTAATGCCGACCTTTATCAGCATTTTAAAAAGAAAGGATTCAGGACGACGCAAATTACCAATTTGTCCTTTAAAGAATTTTCACATTATCTCGACCTTTGGATTTCCAAACGCCAACCTGGCGTCAATCAATAATTTGAAATGCTGGCAATAGGTACCAAGGTTCGCATACGTTTCACCGGAGAAACGGCCACCGTCACTTCGTGGCTCAACGATGGCATGGTACAACTCCGGCTGGACGACGACCCCGATTTTCTAATTCCGGCATTTGAAGAAGACCTGGATAAACTGGATTCGCTGTCCGGCTCGAAGCCGTCTTTCGTGCCTGCCGGAAAGGCGCCGCCACCGCCGCCGCCGCCACCTGACCGCCGCAGGCTAAAACTTGGAAAACCGTCGGCAAGACCTGATGGTTTGCAACTGTGTTTTGAACCAATGCCCGGACGCGACGAATCCGTCAGTCGCTATAAAATGTGGCTATTGAACGATACGCCGCACGAATTTTTGTTTGAAATAGATGTGTTCAGCACCGAGCGGGATATATTTTTCCTGGAGGAAATGCTGGATGCTGCATCCATGCTCGAATTGGGTGATTTTCTGGCTGACGACCTGAATGCTGCGCCTGAAGTTATTTTTTCCATACAGCGCATCACAACAGCAGGCCCGGATGACCGTCAGGAAAAAGACCTGAAAATAAAGGCTAAAACTTTTTTCAACGCCTTGTATCAGGTTCCGATGTTATCCCAGCCTGTGCATCGTTTCGTCCTGATGTCGTCTTTTGACAATCAGGATAAATCCGCCGCCGGCCCTTCGTTACAGGAACTCGCCAAGCAACAAGCCCGGAAAATTCCGACGAATACGCGCGGCAACTCCATGCCATTCAAGGCTTTCAACATTGAAGAAATGGCAAGTTTTGTTCCTGAAATTGACCTGCATATAGAAGCATTGGTCGGCCCCGGCGCATCACGCCTGGACAAAGGCGAAATTCTGCGTATTCAACTTTTGCATTTAAGGAAATTCCTGGATCGCGCCGAGCGATTGGGCGCCTCGCACATTTTCGTGATTCACGGTGTTGGCGAGGGCAAACTCAAAGACGCCGTTGCCACCATGTTGCGTGAAGATTCCAGCGTCAGGAAATTCAAAAATGAATTCCACCACAAGTACGGTTACGGCGCGACGGAAGTGATTTTTTACTGAATTGCAACAGTTTCCAGGAATTAATCCAGAATTCGGGTCATACCCAGGCGAATTCCTGTCATGGTGTAACGTTGGCGGACGGGATGGTCTGCTACATTGACCGGGCGCATCAACTGGCGGATGTAAGGTTCGGCGAAAATCCTTGTTTTAGGTTTTACATGATAAAACCACTGAACGCTGCCTGATGCGCTCATGCCGACTTTGGGCACAAACAATTCATACTCCTGTTCTTTGCCGGGCGTAAAATAGGCCACTTGTCCATCCGGGGCGAGGATAGCGCCACGTTTATGGAATAACACATTGAACGTAACGCCTGCATTCAGGCTGAAACCCGAGCGACCGCTTCTGAATTCGGTACCAAGCATCAGGGGAATATCCAAAAGACCAAAACGATTCCAGGTTCGTACATAGCGATCGCCATAGTCAATACCTACCGTATCAATATGCTGAACGCCGCCGATTACCGTGACGACGATGTTGTATTTCACATAATATGGATCGGCGTATTCAAACTTTTCCTGCCAATATTGATAGTCAATGCCGGAGCGCAGCAAGAAATGACGCTGAATCAGTCGCGAAACCCTTACGCCTGCAGTTGCTGCAAACATGCTTGATTCCGTGCTCAGGCGTTGATTCATGTAAGGGCGGTCGTCTGGCAACGATACCATTTCAACGCGAGCGAGCGATGGCCCCAGATAAACATCTGTCAGCCAGGCATTCGGATTACGATGGAAATCATAGCAGTTGTGCGCTACTTTTTTGCGTTTTGGCGGCGCTACGGGTGCAATGGAATAAGTAGCAGGTTTTTTCAGGTCAATGGGTAATGTCAGCAGCGGATATTGGCGGTTTTCCAATAATGCCAAATTCAGTAAAGCGGCATCGGTATTGAGCGCTGTATTGTCAGACGCCGGATTCATCGTTGCCTGATCTGAACTCACTACAACACTGGTATTGGCAGCATTCAGGTTTTGATTTTCGACGGCAGAAGTTTCTTCCTTCGTTAGATAAGCCGCGCTGCCACCGCCTTTTGAAGTGAATTCGCCCTGATTTGTCGTTGTTTTCAGTTGAGACTTGACACGCCAAACCGGCTCATCATGTATGTTTTCAGGTGTTGATTTTTGCTGAATCGGATTCGATGCAGATTGGTCTTTTTGAAGTTGTTGCGTTGAGGGCAGTGTTGTGTTTTCACTTCCTGAAACAGCATTGGAAGAACTGTTTGACTGATCCGCGACCGCGTTGATGTTCGTCGTATGGGCTGCCGTTTGCATGAAATGCGATTGATCGGTCTTTCGATATTCCCAAACAGCCCAAAGTGTAGAACCAGCCAGCAAAGGCAGCATCCACCAGAATATCACACGACGGCGGCGGCGACGCAGCTCGCGTTCGATATTGGGCCACACGAAAGTTGGCGGTGGTACTTCATTATCGCCTAATCGTTGGCGCAGAAGTTCGTCTATGTGGTTGGGTTCATTCATTTACTTTACTCATGTTTTCCACCTGGTCGGCCAGCCAGCGGCGGGCTTTGGTCAGTTGTGATCGTGAAGTGCTTTCCTGGATGTTTAACAGATCAGCAGCTTCTGCATGTGAATATCCTTCAATGGCAACCAGATTAAAAACCATTCGGTATCCATCCGGCAGTTTTGTAACCAATCGCATCAATTCGGCTTCCGAAAGATTGGAAATGGCATCCGGGTCAATCGGGCGTTCGGGCAAGTGTTCGTAACCTGAACTTTCAAAATCAAAACGTTGTCGTTGATACGTTCGAAGCGCTGTATTAATCATAATGCGCCTGACCCACCCTTCAAATGACCCGTTGAATTGAAATTGATCCAGTTTGGTAAAAACCTTCACAAAACCATCCTGTAACATATCCGCTGCATCCGATTTTGAACGGGCATACCTCAAACACACCGCGTACATCTTGCCCGCGAGCCGATCATACAACAGTCGCTGACACTGCGACGACCCGCGCAGGCAACCCATTATGATATCCGTTTCGTTCAACGCAGGGGGATTTGATTCGTCAGTGTTTGCATCCGCGTCTTGTGGAATTCAGGGTTGTACACATCGGGCGTCAGCATCCTGTTGACGTAGATACGATCAACAAAATTTTCGCTGCCCAAATGTTAAAACAACTTGGCAGTAAAGGTAAGACTTGCTACAACTGGAAACGGAACACTACTATTCCGGTAATCGGGCGACCAGGGTTAAATTACCCTTCACTTGTTGATCCATCGTTACGAGCACTTCAGAACCCAGGGGTAAATACAGATCAACCCTCGAACCGAATTTGATAAAGCCCATGTCCTGGCCTTGCGTAACATTATCTCCTTCCTTGACGTACCAGCTGATTCTTTTGGCCAATGCTCCGGCAATCTGCCGCA
>JADZBJ010000362.1 GCA_020852155.1 Saprospiraceae bacterium
ATTCAAGACTGACAGCAACGGTATTATTGGTACGATTACATTCCTGAACAACCAGAAACGGATCAAGTTCAAGGGCAACATTGGGTGAAAAACGTGTCCTTTTCTTGGCGTCAAGCCTGATTTCGCCCCAAAAAACTTGTCCTGGGTGCAGCCACCCGTCCAGTGTTTCACGCCCCAGTTTTACCAGTTCGCTACCTGCCGGCAAAGCGCCCCGCGTCATTTTTTGTCCGCTAATGTAGTAGCCATTGACCAGCAAATCAGGTGCAAGTTCACCTCTTTCGCCCAGCATCCAGGCGCTCTGATCGCCGAAATTCCGAACAGCGTACCTGACAACAATCACCTGTTCGTCAATGTAAGTCATGTAGGCAGTATCAAAACGCAGATCCGGACAAACGCCTGGACCCTGGTCAGGATAATTGTTGACGGTGAATTCGTCTATATTGACCCTGACCGATATTCGTTGCTGGATTTCTCCGGCAGCCATGTTGACTTTTTGGCTGGACAAGGCTTGTTGTATGGCCTGTTCGTGACCGTACAGGAGGGTTGGTAACGTCATACTATCCAGTTCGATGACTGTTTCACTGGCGCGTTCGGGCAATTGCAGCGACAATCGGCCAGTGTTGGCCAGGTTACATTCCAGCAAGACACTTCTGGCATTAATCTGTCTGATTTCAAAACCAAAAGCAGCCATGCGGTAACCGGAATAGACAGCAGATTGAGCCGATAATTCACCCGAACACAGCAACGCACCCAACAGTTGGCAAGCCACTGCGAGCGATGATAGTGAAGACCATGAATTGAAAGGGAAAACAGATGCAGTTTTACTGCTGAAATGCTTCAGGCTGAAGCTGAAAATAAATGGATTAAATTTCATCTACCGACAGATTGATCGAACGTCGTATGCTTTCTTCCAGTGAGATAAATGTTTCGGTACGCTGTATGCCGCTGATTTTCTGAATCTTGTCGTGCAATACCTGTCTGAGATGATTGGTATCTTTGCAGACCAGTTTGGTCAGAATACTATAAGCGCCAGTGGTATAATTGGCTTCAACGATTTCAGGGATCTCGCGCAGTTGTTCAACGACTTCATCATAAAGCGAACTTTTGTCTAAATAAATACCCAAAAATGCAGTAATGTCATAACCGAGTTTTTGGTAATCTACTTTCAAACTACTACCAACAACCAACCCCATCTCTTCCATTTTTCGCATGCGAACGTGAATAGTACCGCTGGAAACAAACAACTGACGAGCTAATTCGGTGTAAGGGATTTTTCCATCTTCAATCAATCTGGTCAGGATACGACGATCCAGATGATCTAGGTCAACGATTTCTTGCATAGTGTTAATTTTCGTGCAAATTACATCATATTCCCTCAACGCTGATATATCGTCAACGAGATTTTTTCAAGTTTAAAATTTCGTTCCTTCGCACCCGATTTTGTAATGCGCACTTTAAAAGCATATCGAGAATGCTCTCATTGAACCTGAAATGTGCGTCTGCAAAGTATCAAGCAAGCATTTTAGTTACCTCATTTCATGAACGAGACAAGTCAAAACTCCGGTTTTCAAATACGACTTCCACTAATTTTGGCGGCAACGCTGGCCTTAGGTATGTTTTTAGGTCAAAAACTGCCGCACTACGACAAGCATTTCCAACTGGGCGCGACTGGCGCAGGCAGTACTTTCGACGAAATCATGCGCTATGTGCAGGCGCGTTATGTGGATAGTATCGATGTTAAAACCATCGAAAATGGCGCTATTGAGCACCTTTTAAGTCAACTTGATCCACATTCGGTCTATATCACTCCCGATGAAATGCAGGCCAGCGAAGACGACTTACAAGGCGGATTTGAGGGCGTAGGCATTGAATTTTTGATCGTAGATGATACTTTACAGGTCGTTTCTCCACTCTCTGGCGGCCCCGCCGAATCGGTTGGTATCATGGCCGGCGACAAATTTATAACCATCAGCGACACCACGGTTGCCGGGGTAAAAATGGATAACGGCCAGATTTTCAAGAAGTTACGCGGCACTAAAGGCTCGCAAGTGAAAGTTGGCGTTTTGCGTGGCCATGAAACAACCTTGCGGTATTTCAACATCACCCGCGATGTCATTGCCGTCAATAGTGTTGACGCGCATTACATGATTGACGACCAAACAGGTTACCTGAAAGTTAATCGTTTTACCGCGCGGACTTACACAGAATTTATGGAAGCGCTCGCGCCAATGGTGGAACAGAAGGGTATGAAAAACCTGATCGTTGACCTCCGTGGAAACCCTGGTGGCTACCTCGAGGAATGTACTGATATGCTGAGTCAGATTTTTTCAGAAGGCAAACTGCTCGTGTACACGCAAGGGCGCACTCAGGATCGAAAAGACTACAAAAGCAACGGCCGCGCCCGTTTCGTCATTGACAATATTGCGGTGCTCATTGACGAAGGCTCGGCTTCGGCCAGCGAGATTTTTGCAGGCGCCGTTCAGGACTGGGATCGAGGCTGGATCATCGGCAGGCGTTCTTTCGGTAAAGGACTGGTGCAGGAACCCTACCCGTTAAGCAATGGCGGCGGACTTCGACTAACCGTATCGCGCTATTACACGCCAAGCGGGCGAAGCATTCAGCGCGACTATAAAAGCGACAAGGATTATAGGCATGAGGCAGAGCGCCGGTTGAACAATGGCGAACTCACGGCACAGAAAGCGGCTGTACCCAAAGACACTACGCCTTTTTATACCGGAATGGGCCGTGTAGTCTATGCTGGCGGAGGCATCACGCCTGATGTGTTTATCCCGCTGGATACATCGTGGTCAAATGATTATTTTTTCGCTGTAAGGGCCAAGATTCCGGTATTCATTGCTCGCTGGTTTGAAAACAATCCCAATCGTCAGCAATTTCCAAGCGATATCAATCAGTTTGTGGCTTCGTATAATGTTGACGACAACATGCTCAACAGCTTGCTGGATTATGCCGAAAAAGAAGGCACGCCGCGCAAACCGGTTCAACTCGCCGTTTGTAAAAATGAATTGAAAAGGCAGATTAAAGCACGGATTGCCAAGCAACTTTTCGGCGAAAACGGGCTGTATCAAAGCATTAACGACGATGATCCGGCCGTAGAAAAAGCCGTGTCACTGTTGCGCAGCGGAACGCGCATCACTGCCGAAAAGAAAAATTAACAGGAATATTTTCCCGCAGATAACGCAGATTTAAAGCGCAGA
>JADZBJ010000363.1 GCA_020852155.1 Saprospiraceae bacterium
ATGTTTAACGAAGTTACTGTAGATTGTACAACCGTTGGTGTGTCATTTGGTTGGTCTAATCAATGTATGACACCGGGCAATGTATATGTAGCGTCAGGCAATTGCGCACAGAATTTTAACTGTACCGCTGTCAGAGCATCATTTAGCGGATCTGCTTCATGTTTGGCTTCCGGGCAGTGCAAAGTCATCATCAAAAGATTGACTACGGCTGATCTTTGTTTCTGCGAACCATTTGTGAAGTTAGTCAACACGCCAACAACTGGATTCATATCATTGGGCCAATTTTGCTGTACGCTGACTAGCAACTGCTACAATTAATTCGGTAGGCATCACGACTGCGCGCGTTTGAATAAAGAAGGCGTCAATTGTTGGAAACCCAACAATTGACGCCTTTCATGTTTATGCAGGATGCATTTTCAAAAAACGAATCAATCCTCGAACCCGAAAAAAAACGAATCCACCAAAATTTATTCAACTTTGCCCCCCGATTTTTTCAATAATCGGTACAATCGAATCAATCGAACCAATCCAAATCAATATGTCAGAGCCTTACATCATTGGAATATGTGGCGGCAGCGGCAGCGGCAAGACGACTTTTATCCGAAAATTACGCGAACGTTTCACCGAAGAAGAAGTGTGCATCGTATCGCAAGACGATTATTACAAGCCCCGCGAAGAGCAGCACCACGACGAGCAGGGTATTCCGAATTACGACCTGCCCAAGTCCATTGACAAAAAAATGTTTCTGGCCGACCTCGAGCGGCTGGCTTCCGGGCAGACTATTCAAAAAAAGGAGTACGTATTTAATAACGACCGCGCCGAAGCCAAAACCCTCACCATCAAACCTGCGCCGGTTATTATCGTCGAGGGTTTGTTTGTCTTTCACTACAAAAAACTGTCCCAACGGTACAAATTGAAGGTGTTTATCAATGCCAAGGAAAATCTGAAAGTTATCCGACGCATCCTGCGCGACCAGATCGAGCGCAACTACCCGCTGGATGATGTTTTGTACCGCTACGAGCATCATGTGCTGCCTTCGTACGAAAAATACATCGAGCCATACCGCGAAACGGCCGATATGGTCATTAACAACAACTTGCACTTCGACGAAAGCCTCGATGTTTTTGAAGGCTTTTTGCGTGAAAAACTGCGCAATTTGCGTGAAAATGACGCTACCGCCTGAATTTTTCCCTTTGAATCATGTCGAAGATTTTCCCCATTGAATTTTTTTTTAAAAACTTTTCACAAGTGCTTGGTAATTAGAAAGCGATAAACGTACCTTTGCACCGCTTTTGAAGGCAGGAGCCAAAAATTAAATTTGGTTTTTGCCCAAAGCGAAAGTTCTCATCGAAATATTAAGAGGTAATGAATCAGAAAATTCGTATCAAACTGCGTTCTTACGACTACAACCTGGTAGACAAGTCTACTGAAAAAATCGTAAAAACCGTTCGTGCGAGTGGAGCCGTTGTAACTGGTCCGATTCCGCTGCCCACCGAGAAAGAAGTATTCACTGTATTGCGCTCGCCGCACGTGAATAAGAAAGCTCGTGAGCAGTTCCAGTTGCGCACCCACAAGCGCTTGATTGAAATCTACACACCGACACAAAAGACGGTGGACGCTCTCTCCAAATTGGAACTGCCGAGCGGTGTTGACATTCAAGTCAAGCTCACCTAATACGAAATCTTTTTGAATCTCTAAGTCTGCAGTTTCCGACTGAGTTCAAAGTGTCCGCCTCGTGTGGTTAACTGAAACGGTCGAAAGCGTACCCCGCTTGGCGGATAGGTCGCTTTTCGCGTATCAGTCATTTCGAGGCTTGCGGAATTTAAAGTTTCAACACAATCGTTCAATCATAAAAATACGAAAATCGTGAACGGTCTGATTGGCAAAAAAATCGGGATGACCAGCATCTACGACAAGAACGGCAAAAACGTTGCTTGCACCATCATCGAAGCTGGCCCCTGCGTAGTCACCCAAGTGTTGACAGACGACAAAGATGGTTACACAGCACTGCAGCTCGCCTATGGCGATCGCAAGGCTAAAAACACGCCTAAGGCGTTGATGGGTCACTTCAAGGCCGCCGGCCTCGAAGATCCACTCTACAAAGTGAAAGAGTTCCGCGATATGGCTGGTAAGTCATTGGGCGATGAAGTAACAATCGAAGACGTTTTCGCTGAAGGCGATAAAGTAGTCGTAACTGGTACTTCCAAGGGTAAAGGCTTTCAGGGTGTTGTGAAGCGTCACGGTTTTGGTGGCGTTATGCAGCAAACCCACGGTCAGCACAACCGCTTGCGCGCTCCAGGTTCGTTGGGTAACTCCTCTTTCGCGGCCAAGGTAATGAAAGGCATGCGCATGGCAGGTCACATGGGTATGGATCAGGTGCGCGTACGCCGCCTGCAAATACTCAAGGTGTTCCCGGAGCAAAACCTGATCCTCATCAAAGGCGCTATTCCTGGTCACAAGGGCGCTTATGTAACTATCGAAAAATAAACTATTGGCCATTTATCCTTTCGGAAAATGAAAGTCTCAGTTTTAAACATAAAAGGCGAAGCCACTGGCCGGACAGTCGAACTGCCCGAAGGTGTGTTCGGTGTCGAACCACATGAGCACAGCGTATGGCTTGACGTAAAACGTTACCTCAACGCTCAGCGCCAGGGTACGCACAAATCAAAAGAGCGCAGCGAAATCAGCGGCTCTACCCGTAAGTTGCATAAGCAAAAAGGTACGGGTGGTTCACGTAAAGGCGACATCAACAGCCCGGTTTTCCGTGGCGGTGGTCGCGTCTTCGGCCCGCGCCCTCGCAATTACGATATTGACGTAAACGCTAAAGTTCGCCGTCTGGCTCGCCGTAGCGCCCTGTCTGCCAAAGCATCTGCCGGAAGCATCATCGTGGTTGAAGACTTCAACTTTGAAGCGCCAAAAACCAGCGCTTTCACTCAATTCCTTTCTGCGATCAAAGCAGCCGACCGCAAACCATTGACGGTGCTGGGCGAATACAACGAAAACTTGTACCTCTCTTGCCGCAACATTGCCAAAGCAGCCATCGCTCCTGCTCAAGACCTGAATACTTATCAGATCATGAACGCCGGTGTGATTGTGATCACTGAAAGTGCCATCCAAAAAATCGAAGAATTCTGCGCTTAACAATTTGCGGTCTGATCTGACCATCAGATTTTAATACTAGAAAAATGGCGAAGCAAATTTTGATCAAGCCCATCATTACGGAAAAATCTACGAAGTTGGCCGATAAGCGCAACACGTATTCTTTCGTCGTGAACAAGGAGGCCAACAAAATCGAAATCCGTAATGCAGTGGAAGCGATGTTCAACGTCAGCGTTGAAGGCGTCAATACTGCCATCATGCCGGGCAAACCAAAATCGCGCAGCACCAAGACCGCAGTTGTGCGTGGTACTAAGTCTTCTTATAAAAAGGCTTATGTTACCCTGACGCCGGGCG
>JADZBJ010000364.1 GCA_020852155.1 Saprospiraceae bacterium
AATGCGGCGCCTGTCGCACCGGTATTATTACCTTTGATTGTCAACGCTGGCATAGTGGCCAACTTCCCATTTGTGACAGCATTGTTCTCGATCAGCGACGTTCCTATCGGATTAACACTCAATGGGTCGCCGCTTGATCCGTCGCCGGACAGTGTAGCATCCGTCACCACAGAGCCACCGCCACCTCCGCCAGTAATACAGGCAGAAATCGTGTTAGTCACGGAGGTATAGGAGGATACCGTTGTATATTTTACTCTGGGACTGGTGCGTATCGTCATCACCGCCTTGTTATTCACGTCCGGGATGACCTCGGCGATCATCCTGACATTGAAAAGCAGCGTTGTAGATTGTGGCTGCCCAGATATGTTTTCGACAACACTGAGCGACACCAGGTTTGAGCACGATGCGCTCTGGATGGCACTCATTGTCTGCGATACATTCAATCGCGCCTGAGTTTGGCCATAGGTAATGACGCTGCCAGACGGCGTGCCGGCGCGAACAAACACGATATCGTCAATCGAAATCGAGATAGATTTGCCTGCCGAGGTGAGTTTCATCACCTGGGATTGCGCGGTAATCGCAAAGAGGGTAAGTATCAGGGAAAATAAAAAACGCATGATTCAGTATTTTATTTATCAAAATTCAGATTCGGCCAGGGCAAAGTGCTCGGCCCATCCAACAATAGAGTCTTGTGTAACGGTATCGTTGATAATCTCTTTCACGAAGGCATCGGGGAATAACCCGCGCTCGATCTTATCAATATCCTCATCCAGTTTCACCAGTTGCGTGGCGGCAGTTTGCCGCAGTTTGGTCATCTCATCCTTCTCATCTGGTTTTGCCGGCGCCCGCACCAACGCCTTCTGGAAGTGTGCATGCATTTTGAGGGCAAACCACGTCTCGAATTTCGCATTGTTGATCATTTTGAAGTATGCCGTCAGCACTTCGCCAAACCACCAGTGATTACCGGTTATCACTTCCCACACCAAACTTTCCGGCTTTATATGCAGCGCATCAAGGCATCCGCGCTCCCTTTCCTCGAAGTCTCGCTCGTCGTAATATGGGCTATGCGGGTCCACCAAGAGAATGACGAAGCCTACCAAAAGGGACAAATCCTTTTTGGTAGGCTTTAATGTTTCGCCAACTTTCTGGAAGTTTGGCATAGACGACAAATGGGTACGGCGACTGAGCGGCTTGTAGTGCTCCCAAATCGTCATACCCATAGGGACCTCAAAAGGGTCGAATTTCATCTTTATTTCAGCCATCCAAGTATCCGGTTACAAATGCCCGGTATAGGTAATATAACGGGTATTTTGTTTCAGTGTTCAATAAGCGAAACGTATCCTCCTCAATCCGAACAGCCGCTTTGTGGTTGAAAGAGATCGTTTTACCTGCCAAAGATACGTCAAAGTCGCCACCTTTTTCCGGCCACAGCAAATAACTGCGCACCAACATCCCTTCCGATACCACCGTGCCCCACCCAACCTCTTTATCCATTCCGCTGTCCAGCACCCCGGACTCATTGCCAACATCGCGCATTTCCACAAGAATTGCGCCATTTAGAGGATACAGGCTATTCGCCAAAAATAGCCATTCGCCAGTACTTGTGTCGTACCCAGCAATAGGATGTGTCAATTCTGGATCCGAGTGCTGCAGCCGACCAATCAGGTCGTCATACCGTATCAGCATCCGACCATCGGGCAATGTGACGTCTTCATCCATGTGTACAATGTAACGGAATAGTACAATATCGCCGACTTTCACTTCCATATCCACATCATAACTCAATGACCGCTCATTAATAGCCCGCACGCGCTCCAGGTTGTCGCCAGCGACATCTTTGCCGTACATCAAAACTTCGTGACCACCATAATACAAATCGTCGCATACAGCCTCTATAATCCCGAAACAAGGCTTCAAAAGATGCGTCTCAGCAAACTCGGCAACGAGCAGCCCTGATTTATGATGATGTCCTGGTGTACCTATCGGTCGCACCAGGACATAGTTTGTGTTTGGCTTAATCATGCCGTGATCGAGGATTGAAATATCCACCCTGTAATATCATCTTCGTGTACCACCTTGTATTCCACCTCATTCTCTTCTTCATCGTACAATTTGATGGATTGGCTGGCGGCACGCTTGTAACTGATCTGCTTTCCTTCCATGGATTCGGAAGTGTCTCCATTTAGCATCACATGAAACATATCCAAGGCTTTCCCTGAATTATGCTTTACAATGGTGCCAATGGATAATTCCTTGTTTACGGAAGACACCTGCAAAACGGAGCCAGAATGGTCATCGAATTGCGGCAGTACGAGCAGGTACTTCGGAACGAGTCGGTAGTCGGACAGTTTATACATCTTCTTTGACCCAATTTTTTGTGGTTATCCACAGGTGAATTTCGGAGGCGGTATGCCGAACAGCGGAAATTACGCCGTGTGCTGAATCAAGGATGCCGGCTTCAACGGCATTAACAAGGCAGTGTTCTTCGAGTTTTGCAATGGAATTTACCGGTTGCCCAGGCGCCACTGCAATTTCGTCAGCAACGCGGCGGCTCCAGAAAACAAATTCGGGGGAAACGGAGATGGTTTTCCCAAAATCCGCACCACCCAAAAGGCTGATAATTGAGTCACTGGCATGTTTTTTCGTGCCCGCATTGGCAAAAATAGAGCGAATGAGTTGCTCTACGGACGCAGATACGGATTCGGCGGCAATTACAGCCTCGTTTTCTTCATGCACGATAATATCAACATCGACAACATGATTGAAAGCATTCAGAAGTGCTTTGCCGCAGCCGGGAAGTACGCCGTATTTCAGCGCGGACTGTGCCGCCAGATACGAGTCCTCGACAATTTCTTTGGACCACACCACAGCAGCCTGGGTCAGCCCCGGAATGCGGATAATACCAACCGAACCGCTCAGGCGATTGATACGCTCCCGGATTGTTGGTTGATCTTCAACTGTCGCTTCTTTGTATTCGGACGCCAGGCGCTCCAGCAGGCCAGAAAGTGTCGGCTTGTTGGTCGGGCCTTCGGGCTGATTGTAAACGATGGTCGTTTTTTGCAGGGAAGACATGATGCGCGTGCAAGTGCCGGTATCTTTTTGCCATTTGAAGTCTTTCAGCAGGCTTCCCTTGTCTTTGGAGAAAACTTTTGCGCCGGTAAGGGCTGACAGGTCTTCAAAGAACTGGTTAACATCAATGCCGCGTGGAGGACGAACGCAGATAAGCGGCATAAGCCTGCCGTCTTTCATTTGCCGGCTAATCGCAGTCCCAAGAGCGACTCCATTCAGGTCGCTACAAACCAGCACTAGACCGCGACCTTCGGTCTGTTTCAACGAATATTCCGTGAACGAAGTGGTTATGGCATTCAGGTCATTCATAGCAACCAGGGAATCGTTCACCAATACGATATACGGATCAATCCACTCTTCCTGGCGTTGGCCTTGCTGGAGGAAGTATGGGTGGTACAGGCCACCCGGGAACACGTAGCCGGGGATTTTTTCGGTTTCCAATTCGCCGGACTTCGAATATTCAACTTGCACCGAACCATCGGAGCCGATCTGGGCCACCAAGTTTGCCACGATTTCGCCGATAGCGGGATCATTGTTGGCAGAAATGGTTGCAACTTTTTGCAAAAGCCCCATGTCAATATTGCCGTCCGCGTCCATGACCTGGATTGCGTTTTCGACCAGGTATTTCTCCATTTGGCCGAGAATTTCAACAATACGGTCAGCAACCAAGCGCCGCACAACAGATTGACCGGTCTTTTCATACTCCGCAATTTGTTCCATCGCAGAGAGGTAGAGGGTTGCCAGCAATACAGTTGTCGTACTGGTGCCATCGCCAGCGGCTTTCAGGGTTGCTTCGGCAGCATCACGGAGACGACCAATAGCATTTCCTTTGATCGCATCGGCGGGCATGTAGGAACGAATGACCTGGGCGCCATCGCGGAAAATAAGCGCCGGCTGGTTTTGCCTGGTCAGCATGACAGGAGAACCGAATGGCCCCATTGTCGAGGCAACCAAGTCCCGCATTTCGGTGATTGCCTCGGCAAACAGCGCATGGGATTGAATAATTTCACTCATTTTAATGATTTTTGATGTTCAAAACATATTTCGAGAGGGCAAATATACGCGAATCACAGAAATAAATGCGCTCTATGGCTTCCGAAGGCTTTCTTGAAAAAGCCGCTCCAATTCCGTACAGTCAAAAACAGGCTCCCATGATTCACCCATTCTCCGCATCCAGACTCCACCAAAAGACCTTTTGTATTCATTCATTTCTGGCTCATCGGTTTCAACCATAGCCACAGTAACCCGTGTGATTTTCAGTATTTTCATGTGTCAAATGATTCAAGTTTTGAAATAATACGCCCGAGTTTCGATGTCGGCGCATTTTCGTATTCATCGGTACACCGGTAAAATATCTTCCAGAACCGCTCCGGATCCATATCGAACAGGTAGTGCATGTCATCAACAAAGCAATCCAGTTCAATCATTTGCGGCACGGTTCCGTTTTCCCATTTCATGTGACAATCCCGGCATAGTAGCGTAATATTTTCCGGATTCGCCGCCAGGGCTATACTTTGCGATAGCGGAACCTTATGGCTGGCATCTATTGTCTGAAAGTGACGGCCACATCCTTTACACTCGGCGTATTCCCCATCCAGCGCCTCCATCTTTACCTCGGCTTTCATCTCCGCCACCTTCCTGGCGATCACCTTACCTTTCTCCGAGCGCATTGCTATTTTCGGACGCGGTATTGGTGGATTGAGTTTTCGTTTTTCCTGGGCCTTTTTCTGCCACTTTTCGTGCTGTTCTTTTTGCTTCCGCTTTTTCATTGCGAAGATCGACTCACCATGCTTTTCGATATGCGTACAGTTTGGGCAGCATTGCTCGCGCTTACTCTTTGCCGGAATGTACTGATACTGGCATACATCGCAGGTTGAGATTGGTGGCTCTGAATAAAACTCCATGAGCAATAAAAATTACTTAAAGAACACCTTGGCTTTGTCTTGACTGCTCCAAACATGACCCCACGCATATTGCCATTCTATATCATGCGGCATATTCTTTTTGTGTTCATCCTCAATAGCAAGTACCGCTTCTTCCTTGGTGTAATAGTCACCAATAAAGTCACCCATTCCGCCGCTTGGGTAATAAGCGTCCCCATAAAATGCTAAAAAGTTTTTCATACTTCGGTTTTTACAGGCACAAACCGTACCCAGCGAATATTTTGATCAAGATCCTTTTTATTCTCTGCCACAAGTTTCTCCATCCAGGGTATAGGAGCACAGAATAGGCCATCCACGGTCTTTTTAACCATAACGACGTGCGTCTCGT
>JADZBJ010000365.1 GCA_020852155.1 Saprospiraceae bacterium
ACGACTAATTTGTCGGGTATGACTTTCAGTTTTTTGGTTCTGATACCAAAGTGCGGATGCGGATCGTCGCAGGTGGTCAGCAGGGCATTCTGATTATATATGGTGTTGCGTGATTTGGTGGCAGCGGTGGTGTCCTGATCCTTGGCCCCGATGAATTTGGCCTTTTCACCCAACACATACAGGTCTTCCTGTTTGGTGCGCGCCTCGTAGATGATGCCTTTTTTACTTTTAAAATTGTAGCGCAGTTTTGAAGAGGAAAACTCCTGATCCTTGTCTTTGAATTGAGGGCTTCCAACCATCTGGCCGGAAGTGTCGGCTAATGGAGCCGCTGAAATTTCGTTTTTATTGTAATCCAGCAAGATATAGCCGGCCTTGATGGACAGCGACGTGTAGTTGACATAAGCCTGCCCGTACAGGTGCAGTTGCTTCTTGACGACATCAAACCACATGGAGTCTTTAGCGCCGTAATCAATCGTTTCGTCCAGTCCTTCACTGCTGATGCGTACCTGTCGGCTCAGATCAACCACAGCCGAATCGCGATAGGGCGGGAGTGTATCCAGGCCGGTACGCAACCGCGCGGTGGCGGGTGGTATGCTGTCTGTTTGCGCCAACAATCCTGTATAAATGCAGATAGTATGGCAAATGACAAACAAAAACCGATATTTGCGGCTTATAAAGTACACCATTATCAAATTGAATCAAAAAAAGGCTTTGCGTCAGCCCATGATGTTGTCGAAGGTTCAAACCCGAACGTTATTACTCCTGGTAGCGTGGCTTGTTTTACAAAACTTTAACCTTGCCAAAACAAATGTCATCCCTTCAGTCCCTTCGGCAAACGCCGGCAAAGGTAGCTCAATTATAGAAGTTGCCATCGCCTTGACAGATAGTGTGTTGAAAACTTCTGCGCCGGCCTATCGCATTCGAAAAATTGTACTCGACGCCGGGCATGGCGGAAAAGACCCTGGCTGTGTCGGCACCTCCGGTAATTATGAGAAACACAACGCGCTGGCTATCGTACTTAAACTGGGCGCGATCATCAAAACGAACTACCCGGATGTTGAGGTCATCTATACACGGGAAGAAGACGTTTTCATCGAACTAAACGAGCGCGCAGCCATTGCCAATCGAAACAAGGCAGATTTGTTTATCAGTGTTCACTGCAATTCACTGAGCGTCAGCAGCACCAAAGGCACCGAAACCTATGTGTTGGGTTTGCACAAGGCACAACACAACCTGGAAGTAGCCAAGCGTGAAAACGCCTCTATCTACCTCGAAAAAGATTATCAGAAAAACTACGAAGGCTACGACCCCAATAGTCCCGAAGCGCATATCCTGGGCAGTATGTGGCAAAGCGCCTACCTCGAACAAAGTATTTTGCTCGCCAGCCTGGTACAGGAACACGCTCACGAGTCGGCCAGCAGGGAGGATCGCGGTGTCAAGCAAGCTGGTTTTCTGGTACTAAAAGAAACCGCCATGCCAGCCATATTGGTCGAGAGCGGCTACATGACCAACGCCAAGGAAGATACCTACCTGGCCTCCGAAGAAGGGCGTGATGAAATGGCCTGGGCGATATTCAGGGCTTTTCAGGATTATAAGGATCAAATGGAGGGCCATAAAAAGATGACGCCCCAACCGGCCAAATCGCCTAAAAAAACACCTGTTGCAAAACCCAAACCTGAAAAAGCAACCGAAAGCGTGGTTGCCAGACAAACGCCGCCGCCGACTCCCGCTGTCAAATCGCCGCAAACAAAAGAGCCTGTTCAAAAATCATGTAGAATTCACCTGATGTCGTGGTCAAAAAAACTGGACATGAACACCGGGCAACTGGCATTGCTTGGTGGCGTCAAAGAAGAAAAATTTGGCGACGAATACCGATATTTCACATCTCCTTACGCTACTTGTGCCGAAGCAGAACGAATGTTGCCCGAAATTAAAAACCTCGGCTTTAAAAATGCCGTTGTAGTTTCGTCACGATAACCATGCCCTCAGCGGTTGTTTAAAATTCACGCACTGGCTCAAAAAGGTATCTTTTGCCGCCATCCTTCCCTTTTTTTTCGGGCTGAAATCCCCGCTTCACCCCGAAAAAAAAGGATCGGCTAACGCCAAAATCTGCTCTTTTTGAATCCAGCACTGAAATTTAAACAACCGCTCAATATCTACAAAACAATGTTAAAAATCAGCAACGAAATCAAAGTCGCACTCCTGGCCATTATCGCCATCTTGATCGGATTTTGGGGGTTCAAATTTCTGAAAGGCATAAACGTTCTGACATCTGCGCGCGTGTTTTATGTAAAATATGACAACGTGGATCAACTCCGACCCTCAGCGCCTATATTTTATAATGGTCTTCAGGTAGGTCTTATCAAGGATATGTATGTTGACCCTACTGATGATAAAACCATCATTGCTGTCCTGAACATTGACAGCAAAATGGATATTCCTAAAAATACCGAGGCAGCCATTACCGGCCTGACGCTCATGGGCGGCAAAGCCATTAAACTGGTTATCAATGGCACCTGCGAGGGCGACAATTGCGCCGAAAGCGGCGACTACTTAAAAGGTACGACCGATTCGTTTATTCACTCGTTGCTCGGCCCGCCCGAACAGGTTGAAGCTTACAGCGATCGCCTGAAGCAAATCCTGACGGCTGATCTCGATTCCATTGCACGCGCCAATCCGAATGGACTCGGCGGCAGCGTTAATGCACTGGATAATTCGCTGCGCAATATTGAACTCATGACCAGCCGTATCAATCGCCTGCTGGATGCCAGCACCAATAATATTACCAGTACGACGAAGAACGTAGCCGATATTACACGCGCGTTCAGGGATAATAACGAAGAGATTTCGGCCACCATCGCCAACCTGGCAGAAATCAGTAATCAATTGAAAAAGGCAGGTCTGGATAAAAGTTCGCAAAAGGCCACTGCGGCCATTGACTCTGTCACCCTGTCGCTGGCTTCCCTTCGGAATACACTGAATACTTCCACCCGAACCATCAGCCGTGTGGATACCCTGGCGCAGGGTTTGATGGCCGGCAAAGGCCTCGCCGGTAAAACACTCACGGATGAAGAGCTTTACTACAACTTGCTCAGCACCAGTCGCCACCTGTTCTTATTGATGCAGGATTTGCGCCTGCACCCTGAGCGCTATACAAAAGTGAGGGTCAAATTGTTCGGAAAACACAAAGGCGTCAAGTACACTGAACCCGTCTCTGATCCGGCTTATCAAATGCTGATTGACAGCCTCGAACGCGATCTTAATCGCAAGTTGAAACAGTAACCATTGAAGAAAAGGAACATTCCGGTTCGCCCTCCCATCACCTCGCAACCTGTCGAAGCCCCTTCGGCCATTCGGCATTACTACGAGGCGATGGGAGCAGATGCCTACTATACTTCTGCGGCAAACGAATATTCCAATCCGCATTTTGCAGAAATTGAACGGCTCATTACCGGCAATGCGCATCGGATCGGCAACCCCGATGATGCGGTACTTGACTTTTCTGCGGGCAGTGGCGAAGTCAGCCGAGTGTTGATGCAGGCCGGTTTCGATCAAGTGAGTGGCTCTGATCCATACACCTGGGCGCTATATGAAAAACAGGTGGGTAAGCCCTGTCTGAAACTTTCCTTTTCAGATGTAATCCAAACCGGGCTTCCACAGCATTACAAAACCATCATCAGCTCTTTTGCCTTGCACCTCTGCCCGATGGAGCAACTCCCCGCGCTCATCTGGCGTCTTTTTGAATATGCCCCTTTAATAGTCCTCATCACACCACATAAAAGACCCGAGCTGGAAAATATTCCCGGTATTACACTCTTGTGGGAAGATTTCACTTGCACACCCAGGGGCAAAAAGGTCAGAATGAGGGCGTTTTCTGCGTTTTCATATCGTTAACAGACCCTCCAGCAAACAAAAAACGAGTCGCTGCGTTTTAATGTATATACACTGAATTTTCACCATCAATTTTTTCTTTACAATGAAAAAACTTTTTCTTCTCCTCCCGGCTTTGATGATTATGGCCATGGCTGCCTATGTTCCTTCAACCTACAAAATTGACACAGGCTCAAGCGTTGTAAACTGGACTGGCTACAAGGTAACCGGCAAGCATACCGGTACGGTTAAAGTAAAAAGCGGCAACCTGTCTTTTGACAATGGCGTGCTGGCTGGCGGTACCATTGAAATGGACATGAACAGCATTAACTGCACGGATCTGGAAGGCGAATGGGCTGGAAAACTGATTGGCCACCTGAAATCTGATGATTTCTTTGGTGTAAACAATTTTCCTGTTGCCAAACTGACCATCACACGCGCAATTCCGCAAGACACGAAAGGCAACTACAAAGTAATTGGTAACCTGACCATCAAGGAAACCACTAAAGAGGTAAAATTCCAGGCTAATGCTACTGAAGCCAACGGTATGATCAATGCTTCAGGCGCACTGAAAGTTGACCGTTCTGAGTACAACGTAAAATATGGTTCAGGTTCATTCTTCGACGGTCTGGGCGACAAAACCATCTACG
>JADZBJ010000366.1 GCA_020852155.1 Saprospiraceae bacterium
TGAAACTCCGTGATGACAACGATACCCACCTGGAGGAAATTCACCTCAAGCGGATTTAAATAATGATGAATGATGAATGATGAATGATGAATGATGAATGATGAATTTTTTATAACTCACTATTAATCAATTATTTACAAAGAAAATTTGCACGCAAAATTCAATCAACACGGTTTGTCATCCTGAACGCAGTGAAGGATCTGCTACCCACGAAGGGGAATGTTTCACGTCTGTTTGACCGGATCCTTCACTACGTTCAGGATGACAACTTTTCTGAAGAAGGCGCTTAGAAATCACCTATGTAAATGAATAACAATGAATTAAAATATATTCATCATTCATCATTCATCATTATCTCTGGTTCTTCCCTAAATTTCAAAAAATATACCCTGATCGCCCTTCCAGATTTTGATGGTCGGAAAACGAAACATGATGTTGGCGAAAACAATATGGTAATCGCTGACTTCGATATTAGGCGCGTCGGCAGGGTCATATTGCAGGTTTATCATTCGCCTGAAAATACATTCCGGGATGCAGGCATCGTAAGCCAGCGCTTTCAGGCGCACCTGCAAAGGCGAATTTTCAAGCAAATTCAGGTATTGCTCCAACAAACGGGACAACACAAACTTATCCTGAATCCTGACCGGATAAATTCTGACAGGCCTTTTCATCAGAAATGTGTTTTCATGGCTACTGCGAGGGTAACGACGCTGACTTTGGTCCCCGGAATATCCAGAATAGCCTGACCGCACATTTCAAGGGTAGCGCCCGTGGTGAGCACATCGTCCACCAACACAAAATGGCCTCCTTGTAGCGCCTTTCCCTCATTTATTCCATACAAACCCTCGGCATTGCCAAAGCGCGCCATTCGCTTTTTGCGCGTCTGCGACGAGCGGTTTTCACGCCGTACCAACAAGTCTGTCCGCACAGGTATGCCTGTTGCAGCCGACAATCCGGCTGCGATGCGTTCGCTTTGATTGTACCCGCGTAGTCTTTCCTTTTTCGGGTGCAGCGGTACGGGGATTAATCCATCTACGGATAAAAACTGCGGCAGCGATTTGATATGCTGCCCGAATTCCTGGCCCAATAACATACCTATATCCGGCCTGTTTCGGTATTTCAGGGCATGCATGGCCCCCTGAATAGGGCTTTTTTTATAAAAATAATATCGTGATGCGCCAAATTGAACAGGCAATCGGCCCCAGAGGCGATTCGTAACCTCATTTTCAGGATAGAGGAACATGTCTGATTTGGGTAATTTCCCGAAACAGACCATACAAAAGCAGCTACCGGATTTGGCAGGTTCTGAATGGCAGGCAACACATAAATTTGGGTAAAACAGGCCGATAAAGCCGCTGAACAGCTCGGCCACGGAGGGCATAATGAAGCGCATGATGTAAAATGAAGTGAGGTGATGAAAATCAGAAAGCCTGACGGGCAGTTTTCCGGCTCTAAAGTACAACAGTATGCAACAAATTCGGTCGCTGGAATATTTTTTTAAAAAATTTTCATTTTTTTTCAAAATCACAAATGGTTGATATACAATATTTTAAGCCAAACAAAGAACTAAATTTGAATTTAGTACCGGGTATTTTTTAGTTCTATGTGTTGCAAAGTACCGTTTCATGCCATTATCTTTGCCATACATAAACGCTAACCTCCTTAATTATGCAACACAACAGACTCAAACCCGTACTGCTTGCAGTGACATTACTGGCCACGGTACTCACCCTGTTTGCGGCCAACAGCACGACCAGGCACGATATTCCGGCCACAGGCGGATTGAGCCTTGGTCAGTGGTCGCCATCAGATGTGCTGAGTATCAGTCAGAAAGTAATGGTTGCTCCTGCCGACACCGTGATTCAACACACCGACAACATCAAAAAATAAGAAAAATGGATTTAGAAAATGCAAAGGCGCAAATGCGCAAGGGTGTGCTCGAGATGTGCATCCTGGCGATTGCAGCGGAAGAGGAAGTCTATCCAAGCGACATCATTACCAAACTAAAGCAAAACGACCTGATTGTGGTTGAGGGCACTTTGTACCCTTTGTTGACACGTTTGAAAAATGACGGCCTGCTGGATTACAGTTGGAGAGAAAGCAGCTCCGGACCTCCGCGCAAGTACTTCAAAACCACCGAAGACGGCATAGGGACGCTTGATACCCTGAACGATAGCTGGCAAAAACTGGTACAGTCTGTCGCCCAAACCCTCAAAAAACAACAATAACCAAATCATCAGCAAACATTCATTACGATGAACAAGATATTGAATATTAACCTGGGCGGATACGCCTTGACTATAGATGACGATGCCTACGAATATTTATCGCAGTATTCCGAGAGCATTCGCCGCCGGTTCAGTGAAAGTGAGGGCCGTGATGAAATCGTTAGTGACATCGAAACCCGCCTTGGCGAACTCATCAGCCAAAGCATGGGTACGCGTACTATTGTGATGTTGCCCGATGTCGAAGCGGCTATCAGCATTATGGGTAAACCCGAAGATTTTGGTGAGGCAGATGAATCTGCCAGTACCGCTTCAACCGGTAAAAGCACGGCCACGGGCGGTTCATCGCAGCAACGCAGCAGCGGCAGCCAGTCCATAAAAACCGGCAAACGACTGTTTCGCGATGAAGAAGATGCCGTTGTTTCAGGCGTTTGTTCCGGCCTTTCCGCCTACTTTGGCATGACCGACCCTGTCTGGATGCGGTTGATCTTTGTGCTGTTTGCGTTTCTCTCTTTTGGTTTCTGGGTGCCTGCCTATATTCTGTTGTGGATTCTGGTACCGCCGGCACGTACCGCTGCCGATCGTCTGGCCATGCGTGGCGAGCAGATCAATATGGACAATATCGCCCGCGAGGTCGAGCAGGGTTTTGATCGCCTGGGCCAAAGCCTGAATCAGGCCAAAACCACACCCGGCCAGAATGCCTTGAACAACACGATGACCACTGTCGGTCAGATATTCGGGATGCTCCTGAGGTTTATCAGCAAATTTGCTCTACTCATTGCTTTATTAATTGCCATCGCTCTTTTTCTGGCTATGGCTGCGGGTTGGATTAGCAGCATCTGGGCTTTGATGGTTGCAGCGCCTTTTCTGGATTTTTTGAGTCCTTATTCCGGCGCTACCAACTGGCTGGCTATTGGCAATGCTTTTTTTGTTTTTGGCATCCCGCTGGTTGGTTTGGCGCTGCTGTTTGCTAAAGTATTATTCAAGGTCAAAACGCCGGGCTGGTTGAGCAGTGGCATGACGCTTTTCTGGATTGTCAATTTGATCTCCGGCGTTTTTCTGGTGGGTTTTGCCATTAAAGATTACCGCTCTACAGGCTCCATTAGTACAGATGTGGATTTAAGCACACTGCGCTCTGATACGCTGCGCATAGACGGTATTGTCAATATGGCGAATTCAGACGACGATCGAAATGGAATATTTTTCGATGGAGGAGATGTCAGGTTGAATGAGAACGGTTTGTTCATGAAAGGCCCTTTGGAAGTCCGTGTCTTTAAAAGCCCAACCGACCGTTTCAGGTGCACGAAAATCGTCAAAGCGCAAGGAAGTAATAATTTGAATGCTCAGGAAAATGCAGCAGTAGTAGATTTTCCGATCAATTTCAATGGTTCCACGTTGTTTGTACCGACCAGTTACACTATTTCAAAAGGAACGAAATGGCGCATTCAACGTATTCGTATCAACATTGAAGTGCCCGTTGGAAAGAGTTTTGTGTTCAATGACAAAATTTACACCTACGCTGCCGCCGACCTCGATTACTACGACGAAGATGCTGACGGACACTATATTTCCAAAAACCCGAATCAGGTGTTCCGCATGAACAACGACGGTATCATCTGTACCTCTTGTCCGGGTTTTGGTG
Organism: Saprospiraceae bacterium; assembly: GCA_020852155.1. Taxonomy (GTDB): domain Bacteria; phylum Bacteroidota; class Bacteroidia; order Chitinophagales; family Saprospiraceae; genus M3007. The sequence continues at coordinate 3,868 of JADZBJ010000366.1, forward strand.
AAAAAGGCTACAAAGGCGACCGCGACTATGAGCGCTTTGTCATCGAGGGTGATTTTGACGTGGAAATACGCCAGGACAACGATTTTGAGGTGAATATTACGGGTAATGACCGTGGCGCTGTACAAGTCATCCGCAGCGGCGATCAGATTACTTTTACCTCCAATGGTAAATCGGTCGGCAAAGGCGCTAAAGTGTTGATTCAGGCGAGCACCTTTACTTCCCTGATTGCCGACAATGCAGGCGATATCACCATTCGCGGTTTTGATGAAGGTTCAGCCAGCATCTCTGCGCGCGGTACAGGTAATATCAAGGCTGTGATGGATGTTTCCGAAAGGTTGAATGTTATGCTGTCGGGCAATTGCGCGCTTGATCTGACGGGCCGTGGTCGCGATCTGGAAGTCAGCCTGAGCGATCAGGCCAATCTTGATGCGCAAGGCTGGCAGGCCGAAAATATTGACGTTTCTGCTTCCGATGCTTCCAAAGGCCGGGTGTTTGCCCGCCAGAGTGCTGTGGTGATTTCAGATGGCTCCAGCAATGTGAAAGTGGACGGCGGCGCCGAAGTGCGCAGAAGCAGGGATTAAAAAGTGGTTATTTGTTGAGTTGGTTATTTGTTGAGTTGGGGATTTGGTTATTTGTTTTCAGCACTTCAAATAACCGAATAACCAGTTCAACAAATAACCAATTCACCCACTCACTTCGCTACAACGGCGACTTTCTGAACAAAGCGTTCGTTGTCTTTTTGAATTTGCAAAAAATATAATCCGGTGTTTTCCGGTGTATCAAGGCGGCATTCATTGCCGCCTTTTTGCATGGTGCGTGTTTCTTCTTTCAATAACTGACCATTGATTGAAAACCATCGCAACTGCAATGCACAGGTTTCGGCAGCGGCGTATTGCAAGGTTAAAGGCCCGTCGGCAGGGTTTGGGAAAATGCGCAGGTTGTCGGCCCAGTATGGCGATGGTGTCGGGTAAATTTTCTCGATCAAGGCTCGACTTTGGGCATCCAGCGCGCTGTCGTCGAGCGTGCCGCCCAACATACGCACCCGGAGGCGCGTGTCGCTGTACTGACTGAGTTCATTGCTCAGGCGCGCATTTTCCGTAAAAATCAGATTCGTTTCAGGTAATAAATCAATCGTCACATGGTGATCGCTATCCGACTCATGGCAATCTGACAACAGCCATTGCCCGTCCATGACCAGCGACGAACCCCGTTCGATGACGACTTTGCCAGAGGGGCACATCACCAGCATTCCAGCGCCGCTGTTGCCATAATGCAGTTGGCTGTTGTTCATGACGCGCAACTTGCCGCCGCGCCGAAGCTGCATACAAGAGCGCGCATTTTGCATGGTCATCGTGCCTCCCGCATGACGGAATTCGTTGTCGTCAGCCACGATCAGGTCTATGAAGTTCAGACAATATTCTCCACCGTTATTGATCAGGTTGACGTGATGCCGGAGTGAGTCGTCGCCTGCTACGAGTGCGCCGCGCAGTTGGGTAAAGGGTTGAAATTCTATGGTTTGGAAATTTTCCACCACAACATTGATTGTTTGTTGTTGCGCTGAGTTGGGTTCGGGAGCGGCTTCAACGTATGACAGGTGTTGAGGCGACGGATATGTCGGGGCGGTGTAGAGCAATAAAGCGTTCGAAGCCACACTCCAGGGGGTGTTGTTCGTTTCATCAATATTAAGTGTATATTCATTATTGATAAAATGAAACGGTTGAGCCTTAATGGCGGTCACTTTGTTAACGAAGAAGGTGTCCAATTGATTTATAAGGAGGTACCTGATCAGCAGTTTTCTATTACTCCAGTTCAGGGTGCTATCGAAAGTAAATTTGTAAGTTATTTGTCGGATGTATTGAGCATCGAAGCGCTCGGAGGGGAAGCAAGTAATGACGTTGGTGGGTTCGTTAGGTGGCCAGTAATCCTGAGCGTAACCTGTATGCTGTCGGGTTGCTGCGTAGGCATTTCCTGATGAATCCGGTATTGCAATGTCAATAAAGATGCCGGAGCACATATTTTCGGGACAGTCAATTCCTACTAGCCAGTTAGCGTTTGTGTCATCAAGGTCAATTCCAGCTATCAGCGTGCTGAGTGAATTGGCCTGAAGCGGCATGACATCCGGTTGAAAGACATTCGGTTCGGATCGAAAAAAAAGCGGGCGGGCTGGGTCAATCTGCCACATGGGCATTATAAGACCACCTGTGGATGGCGCTGCAGAAAAACTTATACAACGACTGGAATCAATCGGGCCATCTGCGAGGCTATTAAGGGTCTGATATGCATACCAGCCTTCCGGTTTTTGTACTGCCTGGGTTGGATTAAATGGGCAGGGAACGAGTTCCATCGGCGTGAAATAAGTATCGAAATATTGTGCCGATATTGTATTGACGGTAAAGAAAATCGCAATTAAAGCGTAAATTTTATTCATCATGGCGAGTATCAGTTTTGTCTGAAAAATGAGATATTTTCAGTAACTGTTTAGGTCAGCGGTTTTGGATCAAAAAAGTAGGCGATTTTAGGCCAATCAAGCCGCTTTTTTGAGTTCGATGCAGCGCATCGGACGATAAAAACGGCGAAGAGTGGCCTAAAATAGACCTTTTTTGACCAAAATGGAAGCGACCTAAATAGTTACTTCAAAACAAAAATAAAACCCAATGCCCCCATAACTGAATCTATTCGTGCATCTGCCCAAAACTGGCCAAATTCACCCATTCACCCATTTACCCATTCACCCTCGAATAAATTTTCGAGTCTAAAAATTGTCCATCGAAGTAAAAGTTCTCACGGAAGTACGCTTCAGCCACGAAACCGCATTTTTCCAGCACCCGACCCGAGGCTGTATTTTCCGGATCGGTATTGGCTTCAATGCTATGAAAATGTAGCACCTCAAAAGCATAATTGACAATGACGTTGATGGTTTCTGATACCAGTCCTTTTCCCCACAATTCAGGGGTTAGCAAATAGCCGATTTCAGTACGGTGATTTTCCTTATCCATACGCCAGAAACCTGCGGTGCCGATCATGGTCGAATCGTCTTTCAAGGTGATGATCCAGGTAATGCCGTCATTGTCGGCGTATTGTTTTTGCATGCGTTCGATCATGGCTACTGATTCGCTGATGTCTTTGTGCATGGGCCGACCGAGATAGCGCATCACTTGTTCGTCGGAGCGCAATCGAAACAAAACAGGAGCATCATCAAGGGATACCTCGCGTAAACGCAGGCGGTCGGTGAGCAATTCAGGAAAAGAGCCGAAGTTGATGTCGAGCATGATTATGGGTTGTTGAGATGGTTATTTTTTTTGGGGTTATTTGGTTATTTGTGGAATTGGTTATTTGTGTAGCAGGTTGATTTTCAATAATTTAGCGTCATTCGCGTCTTTGGCGGTTAACCCCAATAACCAACTCAACAAATAACCAAATAACCAAATAACCAACTCAACAAATAACCATACAAAAAAAAGCGCCGGAAACGACATCAACAGACGTTACCGGCGCATATGGGTACAGGCCACTTAGCGCCTGTATGCAGGATGATTCTTTATCAGGCTTTGCCGAATTTTACAGCAAGCAGGTAGTAGAACATACCGCGGTATTTGTTGCGATTGGAAGAACCCAACTGCTCACAAACTTCCTTGATAGCGGCGTCCAGTTCCGGACCATCGCTCAGGCCGAGTTTGCCGATGAGGTAGTTGTTCTTTACGCGATCCAGCTCAGTCTGGTCAGAGCAGGATACACGAGACGAGTCTTCATTGTAGATTGATGGACCAAGGCCCTTTACAACGGCTTCGAAAGCAGCCTCATCGTAAGCAATTCCGAGTTTGTCCATTTCCGCTTTGTAACCAGCGAAGGTGTCAGCAAATGTTGCCATAATGTATGAAATAATATGGTTGAAAAATGAGTGACGAAAGTCCGAATCTTTTTCAGACTTTCACTGTAAAATGGGTGTTATTTTTTAAAATGGCTGAAAATCCACCATAAAAAGGCCGCAACGATGGCGAGCAGAACAATGATGTTTCGGGCAGGGAATGGATCGCGGGTGCGTCGTTCGAACATAGTGTGATTTTTAGTTTGTAACTGGTTAGGTCGCTCCCATTTTGGTCAAAAAAGGTCTGTTTTAGACCACTCTTCGCCATTTTTTTCGTCCGATGCGCCGCATCGAACTCAAAAAAGCGGCTTGATTAGCCTAAAATCGCCTGCTTTTTTGCTCCAAAACCGCTGACCTAAGCAGTTACTTTAGTTTTTTACCATAGCAATTTCCATGCGGTACGCCTTGCCTTTTTCAAGGTTAATGCCGGCCTCTTCCAGCGATTGCAAACCAGTCATTTGAACCCGAATGCTGTATTCAGCAGGCTTGACAACAAACCTGACAGAGCCGTCGGCGGCGCTGACTTTACCAAACATTTTATCGTTATCGCGGCGGATCAATACCGTGGCGCCCATGACCGCCTCATGGCTCGTATGGTCATGCAAACGTACTTCCAATATGGTTTTGGCCGTATCAGCCACACCCACGGGTTGAAATGCCAAAATCCGGCTGCCCTTCGGCTCGTCGGCACTTTGTGAAAAAATATGCCCTGGCAAGAGGAATGACAGGACGCCCAGGAGCAGGGCAAATCGGTAAGCAGGAAGGGGGCGATACATAAGCGATTATAAAGTTAGATGAACAATTTGTGCGCGAATGTAAGAGGTTGTTTAAATTTCACTGCTGGATTCAATAAGAGCAGATTTTGGTGGTAGCCGATTCTTGTTTTTCGGGGTGAAGCGGGGATTTCAGCCCGAAAAATAAGGGAAGGGTGGCAGTAAAAGATGCCTTTTTGAGCCAGTGAGTGAATTTTAAACAACCTCTAATGCACTGCTAAAAAAAATCCCCTCACTACATTACTGCAATGAGAGGACATCCCAAAAACCGATTACTATGTGATGACGGCATGTGACTGCCGCATTTTGCGAATATTACCCGGGCTAATATGACTTCGATAATCATCACGGGTTAATTTTAAAGGTTTTTACAGGCATTCCTGTAACAGAGCACTATCTTATCAAAGGTAGTGCCAACCCTTGCGATTACGCTACCAAATATAGGTTAATTGTCTTTGAGGTTGTTTAAATTACACTGCTGGATTCAAAAAGAGGAGATTTTGAACTTTAAACAACCTCTTCAGATGCCGCTATTTTACCCTGCTCAGGCCCGCTTTGGCCTTGGCATGCAGGCTGTCAGCGTATTCTTTGGGTTTAATATCCAGGCAACGCCTGAATGCTGTGGCTGCATTTTTCCGATCTCCGCTTTCCTCATAAAGCAATCCTAATTGTAAGGCAGCATTGCAGGCAAAATACCAGGGTTGACTAACGCCTGCAGCCATCGTGGCATTGTATTGACCGATCGCTTCTTGCTTTTTTCCTAATTTATGCGCTATTCGCCCCATGCGATACGTGTATTCCAACTGCCATTTAGTATAGCTATTCTGGTACTCATTGCCGGCATTTTTTAACAAATCGTAAGCCCTTCGATAATACCCGCCATCAAACAGCAAACGCGCTTTCAGTAAACGTACATCAGGTTTTTCGCCGCTTTCGGCTTCGCGCAAGGCAGCCTTGTCAGGGTCGCTTTGGCTGGCGCCGCGCGTTTTGGCCAGGTACATGTTATTCCAGTAGCCTTGTTCATTGTTGTTCAGCAAATAGTACCAGGCTAATTTTTGACAACATTCCTTGACGGCGTTTTGTCCCTTAAATGTCTGTATGAAATTTTCCAGCGGAACATTGGCATCCTGATCCAGCCGATACAATTTGGCGATACCAAGTAAATATTGCCGATATTGAAATGGCGAATAGGCGCTGCCTTGAGGCGCTTTTTCAAGCAGATTAATCGCCTCGTCAGTTTTGCCCGTTTTGACGGCCAGGTTAGCCATAGCATAGGCGACCAGCGGACTAGATCCGGGATTCAGGCGGCTGTTTTTCAGTCTGCTCCAGGCTTGATCGCCCTGATTGTTCAGGTGCGATTGCAGAAAACAGTAAGCCAGCAGCGTTTCCTGTTCAAATACAAAGTCATTGTTTTGAGCGTAGGCAAGCACCTGATCCAGTTCGCTTAATCCTTGCTCAATGCTGCCATTCATGCCGCCGACGGCTTTAATGGCCCAGCGATAATTGTCAGGAATATTGCCGACAAGGGCATGTAAAATACCCAGACTTTTCTTGTTGGCGACAAAATCGGGGAAGCGCCTCTGGTTTTCTTCCAACAGTGCGTAGGCTAGTTTTATATCGGAAAGGCTGCTCAAATAATCGCCGAATCGGCCGCGTAACACAGCCCATTGCAGTCTGATTTCCGCCTGGGTGTACAGGTAATATGGCGACCGCGTATCGCCGCGGCTGATCGCCGACAGACGTTTGTCCATCTGTTTGGACTGGCGTTTGTAAGCAGCTTCATCGTCTTGCGTGATGATACTCAGGAACTCGACGGTGTTTTCCAGGAAAATGGCAATCAGGTTGTCTGGCTCCTGCCGACGCATGTTTCCTATTTGCTGATTTGCATCATTCAGGCGCAATTCAACTGTTTTTTGATAGGCGTCACGTGCGGGAGCAGAAAATTCAAAATATTTGCCCTGAAATGTCGAGGCCGAATTGGCCCGGTTCGACAGGCATGCGAGTGTCAAGCACAGCAGCCATACGAACAAAACGCGTTTTTTCATCCTGCAAAAATATAGCAAAATCGTGATCTACTCATCGCTCCGGCAAGCCAAAGCAGAAGGTAAAAAAAAATTGGCGGTACTACTTGACCCCGACAAGTTGCGCCCGACGCAATTAGATCGGACACTCGCCATGGCTGCCGAATGCGGCGTGGATTATTTCTTCATTGGAGGCAGCCTGGTTGTGAACGCCATGCTTGACGACTTGTTGACGCGCATTCGCGAAACCTGCCCGATTCCGTTGATTCTTTTTCCGGGCAGTTCCTTTCAGTTGAGTTATCGCGCTGATGCATTGCTGTTTTTATCGCTCATCAGTGGCCGAAACCCGGAATTGCTCATTGGCCAACACGTGATTTCAGCGCCGTATTTAAAGATGTCGCCATTGGAAATTATTTCTACGGGGTATATACTGGTAGATGGCGGCGTGAGCACCTCTGTTCAGTATATGTCCAACACCTCGCCCGTGCCAGCCAATAAATCCGACATTGCGGTTTGTACGGCCATGGCAGGCGAGATGTTGGGTCTGAAAATGATGTATCTTGAAGCAGGATCGGGCGCTAAAAACCCCGTTTCTACCGAAATGATTGAAGCGGTCGCCGGGGCTATTTCCGTGCCGTTGATCGTTGGCGGCGGTATTCGCGATGCTCAAAAAGTGACAGATAACCTCCGCGCAGGCGCTGATATTATTGTCGTCGGAAACGCCATCGAAAGCAATCCTGACCTGATCAAAAGTATGGCCGAAGCCGTGCAGCGGTTTTAAGCAGCCTTGTAAAGGCAGCCCCTTGAAAATTCTGAGTAAGACAAAAAACCCGCAGATAACGCAGAAAATCTGCGAAATCTGCGGGAAATATACTATTTACGTAGCCTTATTGCTTTTGAAAACGCCGCGCGACAACGCCTGTTGCTGTATTCATGCAAAACACATAATGGCCCACCGGCAAGGCCGACATATTGACTTCCAGGTGAAGGGTTTCTGCATCTTGAATGCCATTCAATATCTGGCGACCAGTCAGGTCAAATATTTGCCATTGTGCATCGGAACTGAGATTTTCAAACAGCGAAACACGCAACATATCCTGGACAGGCTGTGGCGCAATCATTACCTCCGCGCGTTGGCCAAACATGACGCTTCTGACCGGGCTGTATTCAAAATCCTCATCGAAATCTACCTGACGCAAACGATAGTAATTGAGGCCGTTTGCAGGCTTTGCATCTTCAAAAGTATATGACTGCGGTGTGTTGGAATCACCTGCACCGCGTACGCGGCCGATCATTTCAAAGTGGTTGCCGTCGGTACTGCGCTCAATGTCAAAGTGGGAATTGTCGCGCTCAATAGATGTTTCGAAATGCAGGGCAATGCTTTTTTCCTGCTTTTCGACATCAAACCGACTGAGGGTAATAGGCGCAACAATGCCGAAAAACTGCACGCCGCCCAGGCTGGTAAAACCGTTGGCATTGTCGGCGCCCCAGATATAAAGTCGAAAATTCTTGGTTGTACCTGGATTAATGGTGACGGAAAAACCACTCAGCGTGTAGGTCAGACAAGTCATATTGTCAAACGCAATGGTTGAACCAGCGCCAGTCAGGTTGCTGGTTCCATCATAAAGGCTCACATTCGTGCCTCCATTGTTGCCGCGTGTAGCCAGAAACTGTACGGATGTTACGGTGATCGTATATCCGGCGTCGGCGGTCATAGGGAACTCCATGTACTCGTTGTCGGCCAATGCGTCGGCCTGATTAGAAGGGCTGGGGTCTGCACCACCAGAGTCATAAATGCCTGTCGCTGAAATAATGGAATTAGAGCAATTTTGCGAACCCCCTGACAGCAATCCACTGCCAACTGACGCAGTAGCAACCGATACGCCAGTTGTGTTGGACGTACCTGCTGTGCTGTTCCAGGTAGCCAATTGAGCGTTGATGGAATAGCAAAAAAGGAGGAGAAGGAGTGTGAAAATGGATTTCATAATGGAATGTCAATAAAATAATGAAACGAAATAATCCAGGGGTATGGACCGAAAAGCAGGGCGAGAAGGATTAAAACAGATGATTTCTTTGAATTTTCAAGGGGATAGGCGCAAAAAATGAATTTTTCACCTTAGACAGTATGATATAACAAAAGTAATGCCTTTTTACCCGTTTTTGGGTAACTAACATTGAATTAACACAACCGCAATCGGATATTGACTGTTATTTTTGCTCTGGTTATAGTCAACCTAAAGTGGTTTTGAACGACTCGTGTCTGTAAATCATTGAAAATCACGAAAATCAATCATATAAATCTTCAAAATCACTTAAATCCGGGTATATGTCGTTATTTGCCGATATTATTCTCCCTCTGGCGCTGCCTAAACGTACATATACCTATGGCGTGCCCGAATCGCTGGCGCCGTATTTGAAGCCTGGCGTGCGGGTGGAAGTACAATTCGGCAAGAGTAAATTGTACAGCGGACTGGTGGAAAGGCTACATACCTCAAAGCCGGATTACCCTGTCAAACAGGTCATAGCCGTTTTGGATGAAGTGACCATCGTCAGTGAACAGCAACTTCGGTTGTGGGACTGGATGGCCGATTATTACTGCTGCTCGCTGGGTGAGGTCATGGCGGCGGCCTTGCCGGGGCACCTCAAATTAACCAGCGAAACCAGGCTGGTTTTCAATGCTGCTTTTGGTGAAGATTTTTCAGGTTTCAGCGCTGAGGAGTATCTCATCGCTGAAGCATTACTGATTCAAAAAGAAATTACGGTAGATGACGCCCGTAAAATCCTGAATAAAAAATCGGTGTTTCCGGTCATTCAGCAGTTATTGAACCTGGGGGTGCTGCACTTGCGTGAAGATTTGCAGGAAAAATTCAAACCCCGCAAGGTTACAGGCATACGCTTGTCGTCAGCATTGAAAGAAGATCCGGAAGCGTTGCGACAATGTATGGCAGAACTGAGTAAAAAAGAACGCCAGTTGGAAATCGTGATGGCGTTTTTGGCCCTCGAAAAACAGCAGCCTTACGTGCTCAAACAAACCCTGCTCAATAAGGCCGATGTCACTGAAAGTTCGTTGAATACCTTGCTGAAAAAAGGCGTTCTGGAAAAATACGACCTGGCTGTAAGCCGGATGGGCGGTTATGAAGACGATCTGACAACGCTGGAAACCCTGACCGGTCAGCAAACCCGCGTGCTGGATGAATTGCATCAAATTTTTGAATCAAAAAACGTTGCGCTGCTCTACGGTGTCACAGGCAGCGGAAAAACGAGGGTCTATGTCGAACGAATTAGGGAAGTCATGCGGCAGGGCGGACAGGTGTTGTATTTGTTGCCCGAAATCGCCCTGACGACTCAAATCATACAACGATTACAGAAGGTTTTTGGAAACGATATCGCTGTTTATCACTCCAAAATCAACACCCAAGAACGTGTAGAAGTCTGGCGAGCCGCCGCTGCCGGGAAGTCCGTTATCCTGGCTGCACGCAGTGGTTTATTCCTGCCCTTCAAAGACCTGAGACTGGTGATCGTGGATGAAGAACACGATGCCTCGTACAAACAATACGATCCGGCGCCGCGCTACCACGCCCGCGACGCTGCGATTTTTCTGGCCAGTCTTTATGGCGCTAAAACCCTTTTGGGTACTGCCACACCTTCGCTCGAAACATGGCACAACGCACTGACTGGCAAATTCGGCCTCGTTGAAATGCCCGAACGGGTTGGCGATGTGCCACTGCCGGAAGTTCAAACGGTTGACCTGCGCGAACAGGCCAAAACCAAACAGATGCAGAGCATTTTTTCAAAACCCCTGCTCGATCATATCAGCGCGGCAATCAGCGCCGAACAACAGGTCATTCTCTTTCAAAACCGCCGGGGATACGCGCCTATCCTCGAATGCAATGTATGCGACTGGCACGCTGAATGTAAATACTGCGATGTCAGCCTCACGTACCACATGCAAACCCGTCGCCTGCGCTGTCACTTGTGCGGCTATGCTCAGGACATGGTGGAAACCTGCCCGGCATGCGGATCGGGCAAGGTCACCCTACGCGGCTACGGCACTGAAAAAATTGAAGACGAACTGAAAATTTTCCTGCCTGACGCCCGTATCGGCCGAATGGACCTGGATACGGCAGGCACCAAAAACAAACTCACCGAACTGCTCAATGATTTTGAGGAAAAACGCCTCGATATTCTGGTGGGTACGCAGATGGTCACTAAAGGGCTTGATTTTGACCACGTAGCCATTGTCGGCGTCCTTAGCGCTGATGCCCTGACGAGTTACCCTGATTTCAGGGCCGGCGAAAGAGCCTTTCAGTTGCTCACTCAGGTCGCCGGTCGCGCCGGACGCCGTAATCAGCGTGGTAAAGTGCTGATACAGGCCTGGAACCCTGTTCATCCGGTGGTGCAGGATGTGTTGAAGCACGATTTCAAAAACTTTGCCCAGCGCGAACTGGCCGAACGAAAGGAGTTTCGTTACCCGCCATTTTACAGACTTATACACCTGGAATTGCGCCACAAGGACCCTAAAGTTGTGAATGCCGCAGCTACCAGTATGGCCAAAATGTTGCGTGCTAAATTAGGCGATCGTGTGCTGGGGCCGGTCATTCCGAATGTCGCTCGTGTACGGGGTTATTTCGGTCAGGACATTCTGCTTAAACTGGAAAAATCTGCCCCGTTGCTGGCCGACGCCAAGGCCCTTATCAGGCACAATACAGAAATTTTAGTCAGCAAAACGGGCTGGAGCCAGGTGCAGGTTGACGTTGACGTTGATCCTGTCTGATTTTCGCTATTTCATGCTTCGATGCCGGGCGTGATTTCATCCTTTATAAATGGTTACTTATCGGTTTTCTGGAAAATCTGCAACCTCGCGGATAGAACCTTTGTCTATTGCTGCATAAAACCTTTTAACAAAATAGAATTGACGATGAAAAAGCAGTTGTTGTTTGTCTTGTTTTTTGCCCTCTTAAACACCTTGTTGTCAGCCAGTGAAAACAATCCTTGCCCGCAGTGCGGCGGTGAATTCCGCGTCATCCTTTCCGGGAAAAAACTATTCGTCATGGCCGATGAAACACCCGTAAACTCCTTGCTGGTGCAGGTTAAAAACCATGCTGGCCTGGTTGTGGCCGAAAAAAAGTTGTCTTCCAAAACCGCCGACTGGTCGCTGGATGTAGCCCATCTGCCCAAAGGAGATTATGCTGTTATTCTGGATAATGGTCAGACGGTTCATTTCAAACAGTAGCCTTTGCGATATTCAGGTGTCTGTTTCGGACCCGACGATAAATTTCCCAAAATCCGCTAAACACAAAAACAAGAAGCCGCTCCCCCAGAGCGGCTTTTGTTTTTTTAACCCCCCCATTCAACTTTCAACACCATCAACCATTTCAACACCATCAAACTTCAAACAATTCAACACCTTCAACCCTCAAACAATTAAAAAACATCAAACATTTCAACGTTCAAACTTCAA
>JADZBJ010000367.1 GCA_020852155.1 Saprospiraceae bacterium
AGAGGCGCTGCGTAACTGGCGCCCCAGCCAGCATTGTCCACAACCACGGCAATAGCGATTTTGGGATTATCCTTAGGCGCAAAAGCGAAGAAAACCGAGTGGTCGTCGCCGTGCGGGTTTTGGCTGGTACCCGTTTTTCCACAAACTTCAATGCCGGGCACTTGCGCAATACGGGCGGTACCGCGTTTGACGCATTCAGACATGCCTTCGCACACCATTTCAAAATAGCGTGGGTCAATCTCGACCTGTTGTTTCTCGTAAAAACGCGCCGGAATTGGCGTTTTATCCCTGAATTCCTTTGCCAGGTGTGGTCGGAACCAATATCCGCGATTGGCGATACAAGCAGCCAGATTGGCCATTTGAATGGTGGTCATCTGAATCTCGCCCTGCCCGATACCAACTGACATGATGGTGGGAGAGCGCCATCCGCCGAGGTTTTTTGGATAGACCTTGTCGTAGTATTTACTGCCTGGAATGTTGCCTGCATTTTCGTTGGGGTAATCAACATCCAGCGTTACGCCCAAACCGAATTGCTCGCAGTACATTTTGAACTTGTCGAGGCCCTGGTGCGGCGTGTTGAAACCGAATTTGTCAACGATATTTCTAAACTCCGTAAAATAGTAAGCATTACAGGAGTTGGCAATAGCATCCTGAATATTGCCCACGTGCGGGTGGTGGTGGCATTTGTACAGACGACCGGCATAAAAATAGCCGCCATTGCAACCTTGCGAGCGGTAAGGGTTCAGGGTTCCTTCCTGCAAGCCGACCAACGAAACAACGGTTTTGACAATTGAACCCGGCGGGTACTTGGCCCTAACCGTCCGGTCGAAAAACGGTTTGAGCGGGTCGGTCAGCAGTGCACTGAAAATCTCACCGCGATTTTGCGTCATGGTCAGCAGGTTCGGGTCGTACGATGGCCCGCTGATCTGCGCCAGAATTTGGCCGGTTTTTGGCTCAATGGCGACGATACTGCCTGTTTTATTTTGCATCAGCATTTCGCCGTATGCCTGTAACTCGATGTCAATAGAAGAGATCAGGTCGTGTCCGGCAACAGCTGCAGTGTCAAGCAATCCGTCCTTGTATTTACCGACGAAGCGCCCCAGGTTGTCTTTGAGTTGCGCTTGCGTGCCTTTTTGGCCCCGCAAATAATCTTCATATTCCGACTCCAGTCCGCCGGCTCCGATGTAGTCGCCGGATTGATACTTGCCGCCGGAGCGTTCGATGTCGCGCGGATCTACCTCGTTGATATAGCCCAGCACGTGTGCGCCGACGTGGAACGGATAGCCGCGAATGTTGCGCACCTGTACAAAGAAGCCCGGAAATTCATACAGGCTTTCCGAGAGGCGGGCATACGTTTCGAGTGAGAGTTTTTTCAGGAAAACAAAGGGTACAGACCTTGAAAACTTTCCGCTACGCCAGTCTTTGGTGATATTTTGCTTGAATTCCTGTTCGGTGATATTGAGGATTTTGCAGAATTTCTGCACATCCATTTTTTTGAAATCCGCCTGGTTGTAGGTCAACATGAGGTCGTATGTTGCCTCGTTGTTGACGATCAAACGCCCTTTGCGGTCAAACACCAATCCGCGCGGCGGATAAACGGTCATCTGTTCGATGGTGGTCGAATCAGCCCGGCGACTGAACGAGTCATCAATCAGCTGCAGGTGTGCCGCCTTCAGGATGAGGGCAGCCGCACAAATAAAGAACACAATCTGGATGTTTCTCGACCGATCCGCTCCGTTTTTCATAGTTGCATACCCGGATTTATGTGATTTTGATGATTTACAGGATTGATTTTCCTGATTTTCAATGATTTACAGACGCGAGTCGTTTAAAACCACTCTGCGTCGACTATAATTTATAAACCTCAGGTGATATTATCTCTGCAAAGAAAAGACTATTTAATTGAAAATCAGGCTGATACCTGAAAATCGCGCAGGGCGTCATTGAGTGAAACTTTTTTGTCGGTGCTTTCCTTGCGCTGACCAATAATGAGCGCACAGTTCACCTGAAAATCGCCCGCCGGAAATGGCTTGGTATAGCTGCCCGGAATCACCACCGAACGCGGCGGAATGTACCCGCGGTGCATCACAGGATCAGGGCCACTGACGTCAATAATGTGGGTACTTTGGGTCAGCACGACGTTAGCGCCCAACACGGCTTCGCGGCCGACATGCACACCCTCAACGACAATACAACGCGAGCCGATGAAACAATCGTCTTCGATGATGGTTGGCGTCGCTTGCGGGGGTTCGAGTACGCCGCCAATGCCAACGCCGCCAGCCAGGTGAACATTGCGACCAATCTGCGCGCAACTACCAACTGTCGCCCAGGTATCCACCATCGTACCACTGCCCACCCAGGCGCCGATGTTGACGTAACTCGGCATCAGAATGGCCCCTTTCTCGATGTATGAACCATAACGCGCCAGGGCTTGCGGCACAACACGAACGCCGCGCGTAGCAAAGTCTTTTTTCAGGGGAATTTTATCAAAATATTCAAAAGGCCCAACTTCGATGGTTTGCATTTCCTGAATTGGAAAATACAGAATCACTGCTTTTTTGACCCATTCGTGGGTGATCCAGGAGCCGTCGGACTGTGGTTCGGCTACGCGTAGCAAGCCCTGGTCCAGTTGGTCAATCACGTCGCGAATGACGCGTTTGACAGATTCATCCTGTAATAAACTGCGGTCGGCCCAGGCCTTTTCAATGATGTCGCGCATGGAGGGTGGTTAAAGTTGAAGGAGTTGAAGTGGTTGAAGGTTGTTGAAAGTTGAAGGTTTTAACACAGAGGCCGCGGAGTGTTGCACAGAGACCACAGAGTATAATATTTTGAGTAGTTGTACTCTGTGCTCTCTGTGTAACACTCGGTGTACTCTGCGTTAAAAGAAAACACAGAGACCGCGGAGTGTTGCACAGAGACCACAGAGTATAACATTTTGAGTAGTTGTACTCTGCGTTAAAAGAAAACACAGAGACCGCAGAGTGTTGCACAGAGACCACAGAGTATAATATTTTGAGTAGTTGTACTCTGTGCTCTCTGTGTAACACTCTGCGCACTCTGTGTTAAAAATTAACCCATTTTTTCTGGCTTTTGCCGCTTTCGATGACTTTTTCGATGAATTTCATGCCACGGATACCGTCGTCAATGCCTGGAAAATCAGTCTTGATCGGATCGGGTTCCTGGCCGTCCATTCTGGCTCGGATGCAGTGGGCAACATTTCGATAAATATTGGCAAACGCTTCGAGGTAACCTTCCGGGTGGCCTGCCGGTATGCGTGCGTGGGCCAGCGATTCCGGGTAGAGTTGATGACTGCCGGTGCGGAAAATCTGAACGGGCTTGTCGAGCCATCTGACCACGAGCGTATTGGGTTCCATTTGACGCCATTCGAGGCCACCTTTTTCGCCATAAACGCGGATGCTAAGGTTGTTCTCCTCGCCGGCAGCGATCTGGCTGGCAAACAGAATGCCTTTAGCGCCGCCTTCAAAACGCAGCAGCACATTACCGTCATCGTCGAGTTGGCGACCAGGCACGAAAATGCTGATGTCGGCGCAAAGTTCCTTGATTTGAAGTCCTGTGACGTACTCCGCCAGGTTTTCGGCGTGCGTACCGATGTCGCCCATAGAGCCAGCCGCACCACTGCGCGCCGGGTCTGTACGCCAGGCCGCCTGTTTTTGGCCGCTGGCCTCCAGGTTGGTGCTGAGCCATCCCTGCGGATATTCTACCACTACTTTTCGGATAGCGCCCAGTTCGCCATGTTTGATCATCTGGCGCGCCTGTTTGACCATCGGATAGCCGGTGTAGTTGTGGGTCAGGGCAAAGATCAGTCCCGTTTTTTCCACGATTTTTTTCAAAGCCAGCGCTTCTTTCAGGTTGAAAGCAACGGGTTTATCGCAAACGACATGAAAACCGTTTTCGAGGGCCATTTTCGCTGGCGCGAAATGCACGTGATTGGGCGTAACGATACTGACGAAGTGCATCCGTTTTTCGGGCTTCAGGCGTTTTTCAGCCTTAATCATGGCCTCGAAAGAAGGATAACACCGTTCGGGAGACAAATGCAAATCAGCACCGGAAGCGATGGAACGCTCCGGGTCGCTGCTG
The DNA here is from genome assembly GCA_020852155.1 of Saprospiraceae bacterium. GTDB lineage: Bacteria > Bacteroidota > Bacteroidia > Chitinophagales > Saprospiraceae > M3007. Next base: position 4,099 of record JADZBJ010000367.1, read on the forward strand.
AATGCGCCGCAAACCAGTTCAATTTCGCCGTCAAGCGCGGCTGCCATGCGGTGTACTGCGCCGATAAAAGCGCCTCGGCCCCCGCCGACCATTCCCATGCGTATCTTCATATCAGGATTTGCTCGATTTTAGGATTTTCAGGATTGATTTTCCTGATTTTTCAGGATTTACAGACGTAATTTGTTCAAAACCACTTTGTAAGAATTTGCCCGGTAAAAAAGCGGCGACGAAGATCATCGCATTAGCACCATTTTTCCAAAGCCGTGCTGGAAATAAGTGTCAATTCCCTGGTTTTCATGTAATTCAAAATCGGAACCGTCGGCTTTTTTCGCCACCACCTGATACAGGTACACTCCGTTGGCGAGTTGGTCGCCGTATTCGTCGCGACCATCCCAACAGAAATCAGAGCGGTGGGTACCGATCTGCAAGGGGCCAAACTCTTGTTCCGTGATTTCGCGCACCACGCGTCCGCTCACCGTCATGATGCGTACTTTAAAGTGCGTGGGAGGTTCAGAGCCAGTCAGGGTATAGACAAAGCACGTGCTGGTGCTGAACGGGTTTGGGTAGTTCAGTACACTCGACAGCGCTGATTTGGTGATGATATTGAAGGTAACAGACCAATCCAGGGCGGCGGATTCGTTGCCGGAAGCGTCGCGGCCATTTACGATCAGGCGATATTCGCCGTCGTTTAAAAACGTGGGTCGCCATTCGAGTCGCGCCTGATTTTTCTTAGGCAGATCGGTCGTGGTGGCCGGGAAAAACTGCACCGCCGGGTCGTTCCAGGGAATATTTTGGACGCTACCATCGGGCGATTCCAGTCGTAGTGAAAACGTCGCGGTATCTGAAATGGCTAAAAAACGATCATCGTCTTTGAGGGTCACGATGATGTCGGGTTTGGCCGACACTAGATCGCCATCCATGATGTGCCGACCGTCGAAAGTGACATCCAGCAGCGGATTTCGGTTGTCGCGCGTGACATAAAAATCCTTGACCAGCACATTGTTGAAATGCGCGAGTTCAGGTTGGTCATTGTTCGGGTTGACGTCCAGCACCAGCCTTTGCGCCCCTTCGAGGTTGAGCGTACCGAGGTGTAGCGCAGTGTTGAACGAGTCGCCGTTTGTATTCAAAGGCGGCGCTTTGTAGGAAGTTTCGTTGCCTGCGCCGTTTTGATTTTCAATGCGGTATTTCACTAAAACCGAATCGAACGCGGCATCGCTGACATTTTTAAAAGCTATGGAAAAATGCAGTGAATCGCCCCGTTGGAGGGTGTCTGCTTTGAAAACGAAATTTTGCGCCGGGTTGAGCGCGCCTTCGGGCAACGCCTCGGACAACAAGCGCAGGAACACGGGTTGTGTCGCCGTTCGGGCCAGCGTGTCGGCAGCATCGTAACGCAATTTAAGGCGTTCAAAATTCACCCAATCGAGCGTCGTATCCAATGGCGCATTCCAGGAAGCCAGCAACGTATCTGCTTTTTCCGGCCTGACGGCAAAAAGCGACAGTCGGGCCTGGTCAGAACTGTCGTCAAATGCAGCGCGTTGCCAGGTTAGTGATTTCCATTTTTTAACCGGGCCGACAACAGGCGTTTCAAAATAACCCAATGACCATTTAGCCAGGAAATTATGCCGCATACTGAATGCCGAATCCGGGTGGCTTACGATGGCCTCCTGCACCGGATAGTCCGGGAAACCCTGGCGGTACAAGAAACCATAAGGGCGCGGAACGGTGGCGTATGTTTGTGTTTCGCGCACGCGTGTTGCGCCGCGTGCTTCCAGAATTTGAAAGAGGTTTTTGCCCTGCACGATAGAGTCGGCGGCCCATTGTCGGGGGGCATAACTGATCGTATCCCACGGGCGGCCAAACGCCAGGAAACCCACGTAAGCGCCGTTGGGCACCTGATTTTCCAGAAAATCCATCAACTCCTTGCGTTTTTGCGGGTCGCGGGTTGACCACCAGAAAATCGTGCCTTTGCCCGGCGGGTCGTACTGGTTGAAATCCTGCAAGGTATTCGGGATGAAATGCCCGGTTATCGGGTCAGACATCGCCATGACCACCCCATCGTCCACGCCGCGCACACTGAAACCGTAATCGCCTTTGAAGGCATCGTAAAAGTTGTTTTGCATGCCCGGATAACGTTCCACATCGCGATACGCCACGGTCAGGTCCATGTTGGCGGCATTGTCCGTAAACTGAATATTGCGCAGACTGTCGGAAGCGATCAGGTTGCCGAAAAAGCCGTCGCGATATTGCCCGTAGTGCGACTGGTTCCAGCCGCTTTCGGCATTTTCCAGAAAAAGGAAGGAGCGGTTGCGCCAAACGACCTGCCCATTGACGATGCTATCGCGGGCGACGCGCCAGTAATAGACTGTGTTGTTTTGGAGGGCTTTCGGGACGTTCCATTCCAGCAGACCGCCGCGTTGCAGCAGCGCTCCGGACAGTTTGAACGGGCTGTCGAATGTTTCGAGGGTGTCCATTTCAAACAGGTAGCGCCGCTCGCCGAGGTTAATATTAAGCGTACTGGCGCGCAGGGTAACTTCCGGCTTGCCGACGATACCATAGGCAGGCGGATAAACCGGCTGCACGTCGTCGGCGAAGAAATACACGTCCTGTCCCGCTTGCCCTGAAGCATCGGTCAGGGCATTGTTGAGTTCGGCGGCAGTGGGTTGTTCAGCGATCTGGTTGGCCGGATCGAGGTTGATGAAAAAGCGATTGAAGCCGATTTGGCTGCCATTTACGGGCAAATTATATTGCAATGACGTGTGGTTCGGCGGTGCGGGAATTGTATCCCTGATTCGGCTGATGACTACGCCGTCGGGCCGTTTTTGTTCGATGTTCAGCGCCAGTTGGCCGCCGGTGTTTTCACCGATGTTGGCCACATCGAATTTCACTTGAAAATTGCTCTCGTCCAGACTGGTTGGGTTGGGCGTGAAACTTACCTTTTGCTGGTCAATCAGATAATCGGGGCCGTTGTGGGCATAAACCCGAATGGCCGGGTCGCCTTGCAGCAGATTTTGATGCAACACCGCCGTTACGGTGCTTGAGTTGGTGTTGCTCAGGTCGGCAATGGTGTGTTTCATGGCTTGACCGATGCTTTTGCCATAATCTGCACCACCCAGGCGTTCGTAATACGCTTTGCCATAAGTGTGCAAGGCGTCAATGAAACTGAAATTGACAGAAGCCACATAGGCAATAGCGCCGCGGTCGGGTGTGAGCAAAAATTGCTCGCCGAGGCTCGACTGGCTGGCCGAGCAAATGCCCGTAAAGCAGCCCATGATGAGCATGAAAGGATATTTGCCTTTGTTGTTGTAGTTCAACGGCTCACCGATGTCAAAATCAACGGCAAAAGCGGAGGAGTGTCCGAAAATGGTCCAGATGTTAACGCCGCTGTTGACCAGATCGAGAATCTGCTCGTAAGCCGTGAGTTGAATCGGGTCGTTGGAGGTTTTGTAAAATGTGCTGACATCGGCGCCGAAGCGGTTGTTGGTCATCGTATTGGCCATATCCGAAGTGTAATACCGGATGGAGGCGCTTTCGCCAGCCAGTCCGCCGGAGTTGTGCAACACGCGTTTCATCCAGGCTTTGGAAGCCACGTTTTGATCGGCTTCGACCAGTTGTTGTTCGTATTCTTTCACCTTGTTCAGGTAGGCTTCGATTTCCGAAGGTTTGACCGCAGCAATGCGACCCAATGCCACTATCGGCTCGCGCAGGCTGTTGCCCATGACGAGTGGTAGATCAGCGCCCGGGAAACCGCCCGTAGGTACAAAAAACAACGAATCGACAAAACGCGACTGATCTTCCGAACTTCTGAAAATATTGTACTCCAGGCCTTTGCCAATGATGAGGGCATGTTCCAGTTCGGGCCAGTTCTTTTTGGCAATATGGAAAAAGTTGCGCAAAGCAATGGGGTGAAAACCAATGCCATAAGCGTACTGATCGTACAACTGTCGAATGTCGGCTATGGTTACTGTATGGCTGCCACCTGCTGCGCTGCGCCGGTAATCGGCATAAGCGGCCACCTGGTCGGTATTGCCTTGCCGGAGCGTCGGGTGACTGACGATCAGGTAATCCGCTTTTTGATTCAGGTAATTTTCAAATTGAACAGGTGTTAAGCCTGTGACAGTTTTGATGCTGTTTTCAGTGGCCAGCAACAGTTTTCTGTCGTTGGTAGCGGGTGATAATTTAACTTTCACCAAGCCTGATTCAACGGCGGGCGTCCAGCGTTTTCCATCATTCAAATCGTATAAAACGGGCGTTTGTCCACCGGCATTGAACGCCTGTAATTCGAGGTATTGCGGATTGTTATTAGCCGTTATTTCAAAAATCGAAGCAGTTTCATTGTTCAAATTCGGCAGACTGGCATAGCGCAGTCGAACGCCCGCCAGGGCCAATCGGTCGTTGCTACCGCCGCCGGTGAGGGTGCTGAGGTAAATGACAGTGGCAGGTTTTAGTTTGCCCGGACGAATCGAAATACTCCCTGCAAGCGCGCGCCAACCGTTGAATTCAGGCAACAGCAGAAATGTATCATTGACCCAAATACGGTGCTTGTGAAGTTCTTCATTGGCGGCGTATTGCGCCGTCACGGTGGCGTTGGGCGCGTTGGGCGCGATATTGGGCAGGTTAAAATTGGCTTGCCCCTCGACGAGCCAGTATCCGGCAAAACCGGCCCCGTCAAACCACGAGTAGGTGATCTCGTCGCTGATGGATTTTTTGATGAGGTATGGCGTGTTCAACTGTTCCAGCGTTCGCCAGATGTATGGTTCGGCAGGCGGCAGGTTGGTCAGGTCGTTGTTTTCCGTGCTGACCCGAAGCGGCGTTGACGTCGTTTCGTTCACCAAAAAATACGACATCGTATCGTTGAACATCGAGTACCAGGGGTTGATGTTCTGTGTCGCCGGATTGTCGAAAAGGTAATCGTCTATTTCACCGCGATTTTTACGGGCGTAAAATTCCACATAGTCGTTGCTGCCGGGGACAGCCTCGGTGGTGGTGTACATGGCCACTTGCTGTCCGCGACAATACAGTCGCCAGTTGGAAAAAGGCACGTTGGCCAGTCCTGCCTGTGTCAGCGTGGCAGTATTGATGCGGTAAAGACCATCGTCGGCAACTTTGATTTTGTAATACGTTTTGCCGTAGTCAATCCACTCGTTGCCGTAAAGTGTATCTGTGCCGTTCCACATTTGCGCCGAAACCAGCGAAGACAGGAAAAGGCAAAACAGTGTAAAAGAAACGCGATGTTGCATAACCGATCAGGATTTTCTGGATTTTGGGATGAGCAGGATTTGATTTTTTAGAATTTTCTGATTTGAAATGCCAAAGACAGACTATTCCCACACAAAACTACAAAGCCGTAAACTGAGTTTACCTTTGTTTGGCCTCAAATGCGGATTATAGCCAAGGGTTTACAGAAATTATATGTTAATTCATCAAAAACACCTCGATTCTACGCCAGCAAATCATTTAAAAGCATAAAAAATCAAATCCTGCTCACCCCAAAATCCAGAAAATCCTGATCCGTTAGTGAAAGAAAAAGAAACGCCACTCACCCAAGATCGCTGGCAGCAGCATGTAATGGCAGCGCTGAACTGGCTGGAACGCAGCATGATCGCTACGCGTGGTCAAGGCTCCGCGCACAGTTGGTCGCCCGTTTGGGGCTGGGCGGGGGCTTATCCTGAAACGACGGGTTATCTGGTGGAAACCCTGCTGAAATATTCCGAAATCCTGCACGATGAAACACTGGCCATTCGTGCCCGTGCATGTCGCGAATGGCTGATCGAAATTCAACTTCCGAATGGCGCCTGGGCTGGCGGGTTGGTTGGCAGTTCGACACCAAGCGTATTTAACACTGCCCAAATACTGTTTGCTTTTGATGAAAACAACGGCGCTCCTGCCGCAGAAAAAGCGGCAAACTGGCTGCTTGAATTATTGGAAAAACCAGGCGGCTGGAAAAATCATGCCTACGTCAAGGATTTTGAACCCACGTATTACACACGTGTCGTGTGGCCGCTTTTGCGGGCGAATCGCTGGTTGAAAATTCCGGGCGCTGATGCTTTGTTGCGTAGTGTGTTGCACCGTTATGCCGAGCGTTTTTTGAACGACGGTTTTATTCGAGACGCCGGATTTTTTCCTGAAAAACCGGCTTTTACCCATACGCTTTCCTACGCATTGGAGGGATTTCTGGAATGCGCTGTACTGCTGAATGATCCTGAAATTTTATCGAAAACAGAAAAATCAGCCAGGCATTTGCTGGAGGTACGCCGACTTGCGGGCGGCCGCACGGCAGGGCGCTACGCACAGGGCTGGAAAGGCGATTATGGTTTTATCTGCCCGGTGGGCAATGCCCAGTTGAGTTGCGTTTATCAACGCCTGTTTCAAACTACGGGCGATGCGGCATTTAAGGATGCCGCATCCGATTTTTTAAAGGAAATACTGGGTACGCAAGTGCTTGACCCAGCATCAAAAGCGTTTGGCGCTTTGCCGGGTTCCGCTCCATTTTGGGGGCCATATATGCGTTTCAAGTACCCGAACTGGGCCGTCAAATTTTTCCTCGATGCGCTGGCTTACCAGTCGCCGGCTGCCAGGACGGAGGTCATGAACAAATAGCCCTTGTTTTGCTGGTAACGGCTGTCTTGCCGAATGATCTCCATGAACGACAAATGCCAATCCCAGCGGCGACCCACCAAACAACCCGCACTGTACGAATTGACGTATTGCGGCGGCGAACCGGGCCGGGTTGAGTGCTGGTTGATGCCAAAACTTTTACCAATATCAATCGGATCGCGGCGGTTGCGCAGTCCGTCCTGATTCAGGTCGCGGTGCAATTTGATGCGCTCACGCTGGACAAGCGCAGGTTGGCGGCCGTTGTGGAAGCCATCTACCCAGGCTTTGTATTGTCCGAATGCGATGCGCGCTGCGCCGCGTGGATTCAACGGATTGAAGGTATAAAACCGACCGGGTTCTGTGGTGGACTGGTCATTGACGAGCATTTCAGGGCGACCGCCGGGGGCAATACGGATGACCATACGGCGGTCATTCCAGCCGTTGAAATCGTCGCGGTTTATCGTGCCGTCGGCGTTCATGCCTTCGACATACACGATGTTACACATTTCAGGGCTGCGGGCAATCCAGTGGCCTTGTCTACGCATTTGTCGCAGTACCCGTTTGGCAATGCGCTCCTGCAAGGTGTCCGTCTCGTGGTCGTCCCATTCGATGGGCAGGAAAATATCGGGCGTTTCCATGAGTAGTCGGGCCAGCACGTTGATGGAGAGTACTTTTTCCTGAAATGGCTCTCCGGCGAGTTGCGCGAAGCTTTCGAGGGCTGCTCGTGAATTCACGCCAATGATGCCATCCCAACGTTCGACGGGCCGGAAAGGCGTTTCTTTATCGCCGTCCACGTCCGGGTCAAGCAAACCCAGTTGGTTTAGCCGTATTTGCAATTCTCTGGCGGCAGGGCGATACATAAGGCGATTGAGTTCATCGGTACTGACGTCCCGATTTTGGTTCAGAAGATCGGTCAGGGTCATTTTTTTATGTTGTTAGAGTGGCGCTGACGCGCCGTTTGATGTTGTTAGATGCTCGCTAGCGCTCGCGTTTGAATGCCGCTGGCGCGGCGTTTGATGTGGTTTGAAGTTGTTAGATGCTCGCTGCGTTCGCGTTTGAATGCCGCTTGCGCGGCGTTTGATATTGTTTGAAGTTGTTAGATTGCTCGCTGCGCTCGCGTTTGATATTGTTTGATGTTGTTGAGGGGGATTTAGCGTTTTTAGCGTCTTTGGCAGTTAATTCCAGCAATTACATCAAACTCAGGAGTGCTTCCGGGTTCAGGATACCATAGCCGTATTCGGTGTCGGTGCCTTTGGTCAAGGGGTTAGGCGCTGTGGCGGATTCGCGGAGGATGTTGCGAATTTGTTCGGTGGTGAGGGTCGGGTCGGACTGTCTGACTAAGGCTACGATGCCTGCGGCGTAGGCTGTGGCGATGCAGGTGTCACGTTGGTTCCAAAGTGGCATGCCTTCATGTTGTCCGATTCGAATGCCTTCGCCGGGGGCCAGCACATCCAGAGATTTGGATGCGGCGGAAAAGAAACAACGCTGGTTCATCAGGTTATGGGCGCCGATGCATAGCACGCCGTTCAGTGACGCAGGATAGCGCACTTCGGGTTTTCGCTCAAAAGAATTGCCTGATGGCGCGAGCAGCACGATATTTTGGGCATTTGCCTGACTGATGAGTTGCTCCAGCATTTGTGTTTGCTCCGGCATCAAGTCCCGAAAATCAGCAAGCATGGCAATCACATCGGCCTGATTGTCTATGGCCCATTTCAGGGCAGCAATCAGGTTTTCTGGCGTCATGTCGCCGGGCGTCGGGCCGATTTTACCACATAGCAAGGTGGCCTGTGGCGCGACACCAATGGCCATTTGTCCACGGCCCAGTGCGATCAATGCGGCTTCGGATCCGAGGCCATGCGAGTCTTCCAGGGTGTCGTTGTCCGAAAAGGCGAATTGTCCACTCAGGGCAGGGGCCAGATCGGGGTGGCTTGTGTCGATGCCAGTGCTCAGGATGGCTATTTTAATGCCGCGGCCGGTCAGTTGTTTTTCCTGCCACCATTGTTCGGGTATTCGGCGGCTATTCAATGCCCAGTCGCCAGCCTGAACGATGGGTAAGGGCAGGGTTTCAAGCACTGGAGGCGGAACTTCTATTATCGCACGAGGCGGAACCTCGCGCGAGCGGGGAGGCTCTTTCTCGCGCGAGCCAGTTATTTCAACCTCAACCAGTTCGGACGTCGGCTTAATTTCCACTACTGAAGGTTGGATAACAAGGGGTGTTGTCGCACGAGGCGGGGTCTCTGGTATTATCGCACGAGGTGGGGCGTCTATTATCGCACGAGGTGGAACCTCGCGCGAGCGCGAGCGGGTTTCGCCGTCGGGTATGGATTCCTGATCGTCGGGTACGGGCAGGGCGATGGGTTTAGCGACAACAGGCGGCAGGGCGTCGTCTTTATCAAACTGAAGCACTTCAGTTTTACCAGACCAATAGTACCAGCCGTTTTTGTCCTGCCACCAGTGGTTGTTCCCTTCAATGTCAAAGCCTTCAAGGAGGTTTTCATTGACATCGAGGATGGTATTTTGGTAGGCGATTCCCAAAACGGGCGCTTGTGGATCGTCGTGGCGTTGACGAATCTTGGTGTTTTCGGTAAATCGGATTTTCATGTTGCATTTGGTTGTAAAAACTATTCACATAGACGCTAACCGCCAAAAATGCCAAGGGTATTAGCTTTAGCGTTTTTGGCGATTAGCCTGAATGGTGTGGCGTCAGCCGAAACTTTCGTTCGCGCCCGTGCGGCCATCTTGTGTGGACGGTTTGATGTCGAAGACGGATTCGTCGGGCGGATTGGCGTCGCGTTTTGCTGCATTGGACTGTGATCCACCATCACCGCCGCCGCTGGCGCCGCCTTTGATGGAAATCAGTTTTTTCAGCATATCCAACCAGAAAGGCGCCCCAAGGGTCACGGCAACGCCCGTGAGCAGCCATCCGATCACTTTGGTCAGCCATTCGTAGCCGTTGATTGGAGTATTTTGCCCCCAGCCCAGACCAAGTGGTGAAGCAACAGTCTGGTCGTACATGACCCTGATTTTTTTGAAAGTAGATTTAGCGGAAGCGGTGTCCAGCGGTTGGCCTGTTGTGTTGCCCCTGACGAGCGAAGTATCGCCGCTTTGGACGAACAATTCCGCTGCTTTCACGACCTCGTCGCGCAGGTTGGCATTGGCCGACAGGCTTTGATATATCTGAACCGTATCAGCATTCATGGCTACGGCCAGGGCTGTTCCGAAAAAGAACAAACGCCATTTGGTAGAGTCAATAAACCATTCGCTGGCGCGTGCCATGACTTCATCAAACCAGTGTTCGACTTTAGCCTGAAATACCCGAACGTCGTCGCCTGATTGACGCCAAAGGAAATTAAGCACTTTGCGGAGTTGCTCGTTTTCAATCAGGTCAATGCGCTCCTGAATGGAGATGGTTTTGCCTTCGGGCGTCAGGATATCGGCCAGAATGGAACTGAATGTTTTTTTGTCAATCCAGACGGGCAGTTTCTCGGAAGATGTTGGTTTGGTCGCTGCCGATAATTGTTTGAAATAAACGTGATTCAGAAATTTTTCGGCTTTACCGGGGCCGAGCATCATTTCGAGGGTTTCTTTCAAGTGGTTGCCCCGGCTGGCACGCACAGCATGGTACACTTCAACAATCGCAGAGGTGAGCATACTGAACAACAGGAGGACGAATACCAGTCCGATGATAATGCTGAGAATTGCGAGCATTTTATGAGTGGTTAGTGATTAGCGGTTAACGGTTAGATACTTCGAATAGCAAAATTCTACCTTACACAACCTTGTTTTCCTTGATCAATTCGCGACGAATGCCATTTAACAGGTTGTCGCGGGTAATGATATTTGTTCCGGCTGAAAGGGCTTGCAGGCAACAGTAATGAACGACATTGACAATGTTGGAGCCACTGAGTTCGTATTGTTCCGCGATTTGTTTGAGGTTGACATCGTCGGCCATCTTCACGGCATCGGGGAAACTTTTTTGCCAAAGCATCAAACGCTCTTCGGGGCGGGGCATGGGGAAGAAAACCGTGGTTTGAAACCGTCTGGTAAATGCTTCATCCATGTTGCTTTTGAAATTCGAGGCCAAAATACTTAGTCCGCTGTAATCTTCAATGCGTTGCAACAGGTAAGATACTTCCTGATTGGCAAATCGGTCGTGTGCGTCGCGAACACTGGTGCGTTTTCCGAACAGCGAATCGGCCTCGTCGAAGAACAGAATCCAGTTTTTGTTTTCGGCCCGTTCGAATAGTGTGCTGAGGTTTTTTTCTGTTTCGCCGATGTATTTCGACACCAACGACGACAGGTCAATGCGATAAACATCCTTGCCGGTGTGTTTGCCGAGCAGGGTTGCGGCCATGGTTTTTCCAGTGCCCGGCGGGCCATAAAACAAGGCCCTGAAACCCGGTTTGATTTTGCGGCTCATGCCCCAGTCGTACAGCAAGGTGTCGTTGTGTTTGATCCAGGTTTCGATTTCGCGCAGTTGTGCAGCAGTTTGCGGATTCAGGATCAGGTCGTCCCATTCCAGTTCTGTGGACAGCGGTTGAGCAGGGAAACTGCTGCTCAATCGTGGCTGCGTGATGTAACCCAGGGTGAATCGTTCGACATATTCCATATCCAGTACTAATCGGCCGCTGGCGATGGGTTCTCCGGGTTTGAGATCTTCGAGAGCGATAATTTTTTCTTTGTTAAAAAAATGACCGCTTCCGAACATGCGCTGAATTTGCAAGCGACGTTCGATGTTGCTGCTGCCACCCAGGAGGAAAACGACGGTTTCGCCGGTGGGTAAGAATCCCCTGAAGTTCGTCCCTTTTACACCGCCGATTTCCGGCAAGTCGCCGCCCTGCGGCATCATTTCCTGGATGACATCGTCAAACAAGTGCGGCTGCACATGCGGCGCCAGGGCGGTGATGAGCATGACCAATTCATCAATGTTCAACCTTTTACTGGAAATGAACTGCGTAAATGGCGAATTGTCGTCCTGAAAGACTGGTACGGGCGGAATGGCGCCGGGTTGGCCCAGAAAAAGGGCCAGTTGTCCGCGCAAGAGTGCGCGAAGAAAATCAATAGCGGCTAGGATGTTTGGCGACATGATCTGTTAGAAAAAAGGTGTTGTTTTTGATTTCGCACGAGGTGGAACCTCGCGTGAGGCAAACACGAGGTGGAACCTCGCGCGAGGCAAACACGAGGTGGAACCTCGCGCGAGCGGGGGGGTTAAAATTCTCTGGATAAAGCAAGGCCAAAACGATAGTATTGCTGAGGCGAAGCGCCTGTCTCCGGCACCCTGACTCCTCCTGCTCCTTCCAAATTAATATCAAACCCCTCCCTAATACCCAAACCTATACTCCCCCCGCCTTCGGCATAAGGCAATGCACCGAATGTTCCGGATGATACCTCACTAAGTCCGATTCCACCTCCTTCACCAAACAACCCGAAACGCGCATGATATTCTTCCGAACTTGTGGTTAAATTCAGCCCGGCCCGCATTCCTAATAAAAGCGAATGTATAGGTGTGTATGTACTATTAAAGCCAACTGCACCAGTAATACGTGGCCCTAACATAAGTTCTACTCTTCGCAGACGATCAAGAGGAATACCAAAGTCAAGGCCAATTTGATAATAAAAACTACCACGGGCGCCAATGATCCCTCCCAAACCAAGACTGGGTGAGATACTTATCAAAAGCGGGCGCGACTCTTCGACAATACTGAAATTACAAGATGGAAATTGCCTGTTTAGCCAAGCTGCGATATGTGAAAAATGGCGTGCGTGCATCATGCTCCTACGCCGGAAAGATGATGAGGACGACATGATAGACCAATCAGACTCATTTACGCGCTCGTCAGGGCGGGCAGTACCTCCCGGGCCATTATCGTCCTCATACTCGTCAGCAGCACCCAGTACAATATGCCCCATTTCATGCCAAATAGTCCATTCATCGGCATCTGAGCCAATATGTCCTGCATTTTCTCTGGCATAACTCCGCCCTAATTCTACTTGGGTTGCATAAGGCCCATTGCCTTCAACTGCTATGATACGAACGTTAATGTCGCGACCTGCACACGATTGTGTACATCCTTCACTTTGATTTGACCGAATATGAATCCATCCATTTAATCTTTCATTTCCGATACTTAGGATTCTTCTTTTGGTTTCATCAAATTGATCTGAAGGTAGACGATTGGTGCCTGATGCTGGCACGAAATTAATTTCCATCGTTGCGGTAACTTCACATGTTCTGGTATTGTACTGAAGCAGTGATGGGCGCAGACGACTATATCGCTCATCGCCAATTCGTTGCACACGCTCGCTGACTACATCGCCATCTTGTGTTTCTGTGCCAGCTACATCCTGACCTGTTTGCCCAGGCCAGGGCTGAAAATCTGATCGCTGCACCATCCTTTGCACGCCACCCTGCTGCACCGTATGCACCAGTTCGTGTGCGAGTAGCCTTTTGCCTTCGTCCGTACCCGGTTGGTATTCGCCTTTTCCGAACACCACATTATTCCCGCTGGTATAAGCCCGCGCCTGAATCGCTGAAGCGCTTTCTGCGGCTTTTCCATCCGTGTGAATACGCACGTTTGAAAAATCCGCCCCCATGCGGCTGCTCATGTATTGTTGCGTATTGGCATCCATAGACTGACCGCTGCCGGAACTTAGAACATCATTGACAATGGACGGGGCTGTATGTCCGTAAGTGTCACTGCTACCCGATTCTTTGCGCTGAATGCCTTCTTCTTCTTTGCGTTTTTCCTCACAATGTGCGCAGGCCCGTTGTACGCCTGGCGAGAACATCCGTTGCACGGCGGATGCATTGCCTTGTCGCATACGCATAACTTTGTCGGCTACCGCATCAGCTTCCTGCTCGTACTGGTCGCCGGGTTGGTTGACGGTGAGTTTGGGCTGAAAGAAGGGCTTGGCCGCCGTCGTTGCCGACTGATTTTGTGCGCTGGTTTTATTGTTGGGTAAAAACGAGTGTTGTCGCATGGCAAATGGTTTTAGAGAAGGGTCAATCTCCGCGTCGAATAATGTGCCGGAGGTCTGCTCAGACAGATATTACCGCTCTTTGTCAGATGGGTATCAATTTATCAAAAACGATTTTCACGATCAGGTCGAGTGCCGCCTTGCGGAATTTTTCCAGTTCGGCCATCGTCACACCGGCTTGTGTGAGCGCGGCCATTTCGATGAGGCGCATTTTATCGCCCACGAGTTCGGCAAATTCTTCTTCGCTGATGCGCCCGCGCAGGCGTTCGGCGCCGAGTCGTTTGATGTCGGCTTCGATGGTATTTTTCAGGTTTGCAATATCACTTTTGGCGGCTTCAAAGCGATCCTTGAAACGTCGGCGACCGCTGGCGGCGATGCTTTTGAAGGCGTCGGCAACGACCTTGTCCACACGTTCGGTCGGGTCGGTGGGCAGTTCTTTTTTGGGTCGAGGTGTTGATTTGGGCTTATCGGATTTAGGTTTACCCGATTGGGTTTTATTGCTGCTGCGCGTTTTGTCTGCGCCGGTCATTTTATCTTTTGCCATGATTGGATCAGGATTTTTCTGATGTAATACCCGGATTTAAGTGATTTTGAAGGATTTCAAGAAATTACAGACGCGAGTCGTTCAAAATCACTTTGGGTTGACTATAGGATTTGCAGGAATTGATTTTTCAGGATTTTGTCCAGCGCGTTATTCGCCTTCGTTTTTCAGTTTGGCCCCTTCGAGTTTCAGGATTTCATCCAGGGCTGCGGCGATGTTTTTCTTTTTTTCTTCGAGATAGACAGCGCCGACTTTTCCTTCTTTTTTCCATTTTTCAAAAAATGGCGGCAGAATGGCTTTGGTGCCGGGTTGGGCGTTGTCGTCCATGAGTAGTTGCCACTGGCGGATGGTGAGTTTGTTTTGGCGGCGAATTTTCTGGCGTTCGTAGAGCGACCAGGCGGAGGCCATGACCTGATCGGCTTCCTTACTGTGTTCGCTGTACTGGTCGGTGGCGGCGTGATCCATCAGCACCAGGCACGAACTTTTCAGTTCGGCGGCGTCTTTGAATGTTTCTGCGTCGTAGAGGCTGATGAGGGGTGTCATGCAGGCGTTTTGGAGCGCCAAAAAAGCAAACAATAACAGCGTGCGGAAGCCCGGCGTCGGGGCCGGAAGGGTGAGAATGTTTTTCATTGCGATCGGGTTGAAAAGGTTGAAAAATTTGGTGCTGCAATTTAGGGGTTTTTGTTATATGTTTTTGGGGTGGTAATCTAAAGTTTATAGACTCGCGAGGTGGAACCTCGCGCGAGCGCGGCACGAGGAAGAACCTCGCGCGAGCCTATAATCCAAGTCTTTGGTTCTATTTTTTATCAGAATCTTTTATGGGCTGAGGCACTCCGGCACAACTCTGATTATCGGGTGTCAAAGCATTAACTCCAACACTAAAATCGGCACATTTACCGCTGTGAAATATTGAACTCGGGTCATTGGGATCTAAGTAGAGAACTCGCCCTCTGGAAAAAATATTTTTGTTGGATAAACTCCATTCGATACACCACTTAACTTCATCTTTAAATCCCTTTACACATACTTGAAATGCACTACTTATGCTATCCAAAAATGCTTGTCCAGTACCTGCATGGCATCCAACTAATATGATTCTTGCGCCGGCGGCGAATTTTTTTCTCAATCCGACTATAGTAGATTGATTTTGCGACAATGTTGTAGCGTTAATGCCATTTTCATCTTTTACAAAATCCACATCAGGAGGGTTCTGAACCATTATTTTTCCTCCAAAAGAAAAAAATGAACTATTGGCATGACCGATTAGATATAAGTCTTTGATAGAACCATCAGCCTTTTTCCCCAATTCTGCTAAAAAATCAGCGAAATTACTTGCAGGCACTCCTCCTCCTGAGTCCCCTGCCGTTTTGTTAAAATCAGTAGTAGATGGTGTCCACTTACCAGCTTGTGCGCTGTCCGCTTCGAGGCTATTATTCGAATAGGGATTACTATATCCTCCTCCGTATATGACATCTCGCTGCACCATCCTTTGCACACCCCCCTGCTGCCCCACATGCACCAACTCATGCGCCAGCAAACGCTTCCCCTCGTCAGAGCCGGGCTGATATTCCCCTTGTCCGAACACGATATTATTCCCGCTCGTATAAGCCCGCGCCTGAATGGCCGAAG
>JADZBJ010000368.1 GCA_020852155.1 Saprospiraceae bacterium
AATACAAATATGACCGTAGATTTCTCAAACACAGAAAATGCGTTTGCCCACCTTTCGGATAAAGATCTAAAAAAATCAGCCTGGTTGTTCAGTATGATGAATCGGGCCTGGTTAGTGAAAATTGGTTCAAAAGTGGGACTTTGGGCTGTCGAAAACAACCTTCCTTTGGCCGAAACCATCGTCAGAGAAACCATTTTCAACCAATTTTGCGGCGGCACCACTTTGCGGGATAGCCAGCCGAGTATTGACCGACTTGCGCAATTCAACACCCTGACCATTCTGGACTATGGCGCTGAGGCAAAAGAAAACGAGCTGGATTTTAACCACACCATGAATGAAAACATTCGGGCCATTGACTTTGCCAGCCGGTCTTCCTCCATTCCGGTGGTTAGTTCGAAAATAACTGGTCTGGCCCGATTTGGTCTGCTCGAAAGTATTCAGCAAAAGCAAACCCTGTCGCGCGACGAACTGGTTGAATATCGAAACGTCCTGAAACGCCTTGATGCCATTTGCTACCACGCCGCCAACAAGCATATCTCGGTGTTTTTTGACGCCGAGGAAAGCTGGATTCAGGATGCCATTGATCACCTGGTTTGGCTCATGATGAAACGCTACAATACCGAGCGCGTGGTGGTTTACAATACCTTCCAGATGTATCGCAAAGACCGCCTGCATTTTCTCACAGAAAGCTATGACCGCGCCCGCCGCGACGGCTTCTTGTTGGGCGCTAAACTGGTTCGAGGCGCTTACATGGAAAAGGAAGGCGCGCGCGCCCAGGAAATGGGCTACCCCAATCCGATCAATCCGGACAAACAAAGCACTGACGATCATTACAACACGGCGCTGCGTTTTTGCCTCGATCATCTGGATACGCTGGCTGTATGCAACGCCAGCCACAACGCGGAGAGCAATATGTTGATGGTCGAATTAATGCAGAAAAAAGGCATTCCGGCCAATCATCCGAATACCATGTTCAGCCAACTGTATGGCATGAGCGACAACCTGACTTTCAACCTGGCCAAAGCGGGCTTCCGGGTGTCTAAATATGTACCCTACGGACAGGTTTCGGAAGTGATTCCATACCTGATACGCCGCGCACAGGAAAACACCTCCGTCACCGGCGACGCCGGACGTGAGTATGCGCTGGTCATGCAGGAAATGCAACGAAGAAAACTGTCTTGAGCGGTGAGTGGTAAGTGATTAGCGGTAAGTTTTTCATAGACTGCTGATGTTGAAAAAACTCACCGCTAATCACTTACCACTAACCACTCACAAAATCCTGAGTTGTGATCGGTCGCGCAGCACGAATGTGATGCGTTGAAAACTCTTGCCGGAGTGTGGCGATTGAAAAATATAAAAAACAGGCCGTGCGACGATTTCGATGTCGCGCCCTTTGAGTTGTGTTGAAATGGAAGGGAAAGTTGCCTGATCTTCAGCAAAAATCACGACGGAAAAAGGATTGTCAGGGTGTTGCCCGGTGATGTCAATAAACATGGGCTGCTCGGGGATGCTTTCTGCCTGTAATATGCTGTGTACGTGTCCGCGCACCCGAAGCCAGTGCCCTTTGCCGGCATACAGCCCTACTTCCTTATAGTTGGTCAGATCAATCGTATCGGCATCCGCTGTATATCCATCTTCAAGAGAGAAAGATTCAACGCGCGTATCTGGCACATCATGCACCTGCCCGTTTGCATAAAAAATCGGGAAAAATAACAGTGAAACGAAGGCAGCGAACATGTGTTAAAAGGATGCCTGAAGGGCATGCCGAATCGCAAAGATAACAGTCCGGGTTTCGGTTTTTTATCAGTTTATTCCACATGCAGTGTTAATACACTCAATCATTTACCCAGTTGCTTTTTCAGCCTGTCGCGTGCATCTACGGCTTCAGTGAAGTTGGGCGACATGCCGGCTGCTTGACGGTAATCTTCATAAGCGGCCTCCAGTTGATGTTGCAATTCAGCGCAATGTCCACGATAATAGTAGGCCCGGATAAACAAAGGATCGGTTTTTATGGCAATATTGAAATTGTCGTATGCTTTTGCGACAGAATCCTGTTCGAGGTAAATTGTACCCATATCGAAATAGGCATTGGAGTAGTCGGGGTTTTTCCGGATGATGTCCCGGTAAACCGCGAAGGCGTCGTTGAATTTGCCCTGTTTTTTCAGGAAAGCCCCTTTCAATTCCCGCGCTTGCAAGTTGGTAGAATCCAGCCTGAGTATATTGTCAAAATATTGCACGGCCAACGGGTCGCGGCGGTTCGAAGCAATGATGCCAAGTGAAAGCCAGCCGTCAGCATGCGTAGCGTCAAAACGGGTGCATTTGCGGAACATGCCCAGGGCATTTGTCGTGTCGCCTTTGTCCAGGGCAATGCGCCCGGCCATATAATAGGCGTCCGCATTTTGCGGATCTTGTTTCATGATGCGGTCAATAGTCGTCAGCGCATCGCTGTGCTGCCGGACGATGAGTTGAAATTCAGCCAGTTTCAGCAGCGTCGGAAAGCGATTCGGGAATTTATCCGAAGCTATTTGCAAAACGCCAATGGCGCGTTTGGAGTCGTTGGGGCGAGCATAATCGAGGTATGTATCAGCCAGCAAATGGTAATACTCCGGCTGCATGGAATCGAGTTGAATGGCTTTGCCGGCGTCTGCAAGCGCCTCATCAAAGGCATCGAGCTGATAATACAATGAAGCACGACGGAACAACAGGGAGTCGTTGTTGGGTTCTTTTTCTAACAGCGCATTTAAAGATGCTAATTCAGGGTCAATACCTGGTTCGCCGCTACTTAATGTTGGTTTTGGGTCGTTTTTACAGGAAATCAGCGCCAAAACTGTCAGCGACAACGATATAAAAAGTGAATATTTCATGGACGAAAAATGAGGCAGGAGTCGAGCCTAAATGTTGAGGTAATTCATCAGCGAATCGTATCGCTCGCGGAGTATGTCAGAATGTTCCACCTCGCTGAACGACTGTCGGACAAAGTACCCGTGGCGTTCAAGGGCGCTGATGACGCCACCCAGATCGTGGCGGTTGAGTTTTAATGTGAGTTGCAGAGTGTCATCTGTTTGCGCAGTGATGAAAGCGCCCAGAATACGGACATCTTCCTCTTCCACCAGGCGCGAAATAGTGGCCATCGAGTAGTCGCGGAAAGGCATTTCCAGCACCAGTACCGCGCCGTGTTGCGTAAGTGAAGACAGTTCGGCAAAATAGCGCAACAGGTCATTCTGCGTAATCAATCCGAGGTATAAACCTTCTGCGTTCACCACAGGCATCACCGTCAGTCGGTGGTTACCCATGCTGCGCATGACCTCGAAAATATGATCGTCTTCGCGTGCCGCAAACTGGCGCATCAGCGAAAAATCATATTCACTGATCGGGTCGCCAAGGCGGTGATTGAAAATGTCTTCTTCTGAAACCACGCCGATCAAACGCTGGCCATCCACAACAGGCAAATGCTTGACATGGAAATCTCCAAGAAAATGAAATGCATCGCGCCCGGTATGTTCTACCGTGAGGGCGGGAATATCATGTGCAATCAATTCACGAGCGGTCATCATGGATGAAATGTTTAGCGCAGATGCGGCACAAATATTTAGATAAAAAAACAAAACGCAAGCCCAGAGCGACTACTTTTTTGCTGTAAGAACTTGTCTGAGGTTTTCCATTTGGGCTAAAACAGTTCTTTTTCTTCCATTTTCACCCTTTTTTCAGGCATGTAGCGCTGCTATACTTCTTCAAAAATGATAAAAATGGCAAAAAAAAGCCCTCGTTTTTGCCTCAAATAGAAAATCCCATACAAGTTCTAAGACGACATCCATACTCGCGCAGGTTGGGCTTCGGCATGATGAAACCCGTCTCGGCCGACAATGCAAGATCAGGGATATAACACCAAAACTGAAAACTGGATTAAACCTGAAAAAACCTTGCCACAATTAAATGATCTATTTTTGCCCAAAATCGGAATCCACCATGTACTCCTCCTCACAACAGCGCGAATTGTTCGATTTGTCAAAACATCTCCTGAACGAACAACAAACACCAACCGCGCACACCTTGTTTAATGCGCCCAACGAAAACACCATTCAACAATTGAGGCAGGTGCTGCGCTACCACGAATGGCGCTACTACGTGCAGAACGACCCCGTCATCAGCGATTACGAATACGATTTGCTGTATAAAAAACTGGAATCGCTTGAAATCGCACACCCGGAGTTCATCACACCCGACTCTCCCACTCAACGCGTTGGCAAGGACCTGATTGATACTTTCACGCAGGTGGCGCACCTCACGCCCATGCTTTCGCTCGACAATAGCTACGATGCCGACGACCTGACCGGCTTTGACGAGTCCGTAAAAAAACTTTGCGGACTGCCAGAAGGTACAGACATCGCTTATTGCGTCGAACCTAAATACGATGGCGGCACCATTGCACTGGTGTATGAAAACGATCAGTTGGTCAGAGCCGCCACACGCGGCAACGGCAGCGTCGGCGATGAAATTACCCTCAACATCAAAACGCTTCGTTCAGTGCCCTTGAGTGCGGCTTTTTCCAAACACGGTATTGCCAAAGCCGAATTGCGCGGCGAAGCGCTCATTCGCAAGGATATTTTTGAAAAAATAAACGCTCGTCGTCAGGAAGAAGGCGAAACCGTATTTGCCAACCCGCGCAATGCCGCCACGGGCGCCCTGCGCACCAAAGATCCTAAAGAAACGGCCGCCAGGGGCCTCGAAGCCTTCCTCTATCAATTGGGTTATGCCATAGATAACCAGGGCGCCAACGTACTGACCGGCTTTTCGAGCCACAGCGACAGTATTCATTTGCTCGACGGACTGGGTTTTAAAACGCCGCTTTCGCGCACCGGCTCAGGCCAGCACTTGCCCGCTACGATAGTCGCTAAAAATATTAGCGAAGTAATTCAGTTTTGCACGGATTGGCAGGATTACCGCGACGAATATCCCTACGAACTCGATGGCATGGTGGTCAAGGTCAACAGCCTCGAATTGCAGGAAAAATGCGGCTACACCAGTCACCACCCGCGTTGGGCCATCGCCTTTAAATTCAAGGCCCGACAAGCCACCACGCGCCTGCGCGACGTTGAATTTCATGTCGGAAAAACCGGCGCG
>JADZBJ010000369.1 GCA_020852155.1 Saprospiraceae bacterium
ACAAATGGCGGTACTTCATGGAGCACAGATCAAATGCCTTGGGGGAGTGTGCATACTTTGCGCTATTTGCCGTCAGATCCCTCAATCATATTTGCGGCGACAGCAAGCGGATTGTACCGCAAAGCACCCGCCGGTTCGACTATCCCACAAAGCATACCCTTCAATATCAATGGGTTGAAAAGTGGTGATCCGACCTGGAATCGGAATTCGGGAAGTAATGCTACATGTTCGTCATCGGCCGGTACCAATCAGTACTATCGCGTATTCCCGTTTACCGTTTCGACATCCGGCAGTTATACATTTATGATGTGCACGCCTACATCTGACTGGGATGCGCATGCCTCATTATTCCAAAATGCCTTTGATGGCAGTAATCCTTGCGGTGTGCCATCAAACCACTTATATTCAGATGATGATGCCAATTCAGGGGGTAATTGTAACAATGACCCGATGTTTACAGTGTCATTGTCAACTGGAATCACTTACTATCTGGTATCAACTTCCTATAACAATCTGGTGACCGGAAATTATCAATGGACGTTTACCGGGCCGAGCGGCGCAACCCTGACAAACAATGAGGCCAGCTGGATGCAAGTGCCAACAGTTACAACTGAATGTTTCGATGCGTTTTTTAAAGAGGGCGATGATACCAAGATGTTTGTCCTGAAAACCAATGGTACAAAAGTCGAATTCTGGAAGTCAAGTGACAGCGGTGTAACCTTTTCTTCCAGCCTGACCGGCTGGCCAACTATCTCCACAACATCGGGCCGAATGACCACCACTGCGGCCAATCCGAATCGCCTTTACGCGGTGTTGCTGGGTACCACGGCGCCGAACGATATACCCTATATTATGCGGTCAAACGACGCAGGAGCCAACTGGACGGTCATGTGCACCGGCGTTACAGGACTGACGGGGAGTAATAGTACACTTATTCCTTTGGGCATGAGTAATGGTCAGGGATTTTATGACCTGGATATTATCGCCAGTCCGACCAATGCCGATCTGGTCATTGCTGCTTCAACAACGGCCTATCGGTCAACTGATGGCGGTGCGACGTTTACACCTTTAGGTGGCTATCATGGCTCGTTTGGTATTCACCCGGATATTCAGGAAATGTTGGCGATTAATGGTGATACCTGGATTGCTACCGACGGTGGTATCAATTACTCGACAGATTTCTTTGCTGCGACGGCCAACTTTACGCCTCGTTTCAAAGGTATTTACAGCTCCGATATGTGGGGTTTTGGACAGGGCTGGAATGAAGACATCGTAGGTGGTGGCCGCTACCACAACGGCAATACGGCCTTGAGTGAACAATATGCCGATGGCGAAGCCATTCGCCTCGGTGGCGGCGAGCAAGCCACTGGTTATTACATGATCGGCCGCCCGCGACACATTGCCTTTTCGGATATTTTACCCAAGATTATTCCCACGACCCGCAATGGCGCTTTGGTTGATTTTACATTTTCCAAATTCCCGAACGAAGACGGTTATGGCAATGACATGAGCGAAATCGAATTTTTGCCGCATTGCTACGGAACTGTCTATACCGGAAATGGCAATGATTTCTGGCGCTCTACCGATGGCGGACTGAGCTGGACGTCGCTGCATACGTTTACCGGAAGGGTAAAGGAGTTTGAAATTTCAAGAAGCAACCCCAATGTCATTTATCTGGCGACGAACACGCCCACTCAATTACAAAAATCATCGGATGGCGGAGTGACCTGGACGGCCATTACACTGCCCTCCGGAGGCTCTATGTACAGGGCTTCCCTGGCGCTTTCCTATACCAATGAAAATACGCTGTGGTTTGTATCGCCGAGCAATTCATCCGGTAATCGCGTTTTTAAAACAACAGATGGCGGCGCCAGTTGGGTCAATTTGACCACCTCGACCATCAACGGTCAAGCCTATACAGCCATCGTTCACCAGCAAGGCACAGACAATGGCGTCTATATTTTGGGCGACAATGGCGTGGCGTTTTACAAAAGCGATTCAGAAGCGGATTGGGTTCAATTTAATACCGGATTGCCCAAAGTGCATAACAACGAACACATCAAACCTTTTTATCGCGACAGTAAATTACGCAGTGCCGGCAATCAGGGGATTTGGGAAATTGATTTTTACGAGGAGGCAGCGCCGATTGCACAGCCAACGGTTGATAAACTGTCCACCTATTGTGGTCGCGATACGTTTTACTTCGATGATTATTCAGTCCTGAACCACGCCAGCGCGACCTGGTCGTGGTCTTTCCCCGGAGCAAACTATGTGAGTTCCACCACCGTTCGAAATCCGAAGGTTACTTACCCGTCTATTGGCACTTACGATGTGTCATTGACCGTGACGAATCCGAATGGCAGCAGCACTAAGACACTGACAGGAATTATCAATGTCATTGCCAATGAATGTCTCCCGGATACCATACCCGGCAAAGCGCTGACGCTGACTGCCAGCACTGATTATGCTGTCCAGAAATCAGCGCTAAATGTCACCACCAACAACCTGACATTAAGTGCTTGGATCAAGCCTGCCGGCATTCAGGTAGATACTGCAGGGATAATTTTTTCAGCAAATAGCGGCGCCACAGGCTTGAATTTCAGATCTGCGAATCAGTTGGGCTACCACTGGGCCGATCAGGCTTCGACTTATGGCTGGACTGGCGGACCTACGGTGCCAGCCAATGAATGGTCGCACGTGGCGCTGGTGGTCAAAGATGGCGCTGGCACTAACGATACGGCTACGGTTTATCTAAACGGCGTACCTGCTTTCAGGGTTGGCACCCATAATCCGATTACGTTTGCGTCAGCATTCCAACTCGGGCGAGATCGCACCAACTCATCGCGCAATTACGTTGGGCAGATGGATGAAGTGGTCATGTACGACCGCGCATTAACAACCGCCGAGATCAGGGAGTTAATGAACCTGACCCGTAACAACCCGAATACAGGCAGTATGCCGGGCAATGATGCCAACCTGAAATCCTATTATCAATTCAATGAACTGTTGAGTCCGACGCCTTATGACAAAGTCGGTCCGCGACATTTGTCATTGGTGGGTGGCGCGAATATTACCGCTACCTCTACAGCGCCGGTTGGCGGCGGGCGATTCCACCGTATGGCCGTAACCACAGGCGGGGCAAAAACATTCACCAATGCCAGCCTGAGACTGACCTTTCCGGCTTCTGGGCCTTACCCGAATGGCGAAATGGTGGCGACTCGCCTCAATGTGCCGTCCGACCAATTATGTGCTGGGCAAATTTTACCCGATCCTGCGGGTTATTGGGTGTTGCGCAATTATGGAACCAATGCCACATTTAGCCAAATCACAGAAACGGCATTCTTGAATGTTCCGGGTGTAACGCCATTCATGTCCAGTCAGCCCAATGCTGTTCAACTGTACCGCCGCAATCACAATCAGGATGGCAGCACATGGGGCTCCTCCGTTGATGATGCTGACGCTGTCACACACAATGCCGGTGTTGGCAATGTAACCTTCAATTTTGGCTATAATTCAGGCTGGCACCAGTTTGAAATGGGGTTAAATCCTGTTGTCTTTCCGTTAGAATTGCTTGATTTTCAGGCTCGCTTAACGGCGGAACATTCAGGACTGTTGACCTGGACGAGCCAGTTGGAGCAAAATTTTAAAGGCTATTTTATCGAACATAGCACCGACGGTATTCGATTTGAAACGCTGGGCTTTGTCGCCGGAAAAGGCGGCGGCGATTATGTGTTTACGCACTTGTCTTTAAAGCCTGGTACGCATTATTATCGCCTGAAAATGGAGGATACAAATGGCGAATTCCGTTATTCCGGCTTAAAAACACTGCAATACCTCAATGACGTAGGCGACATTTCGGTCTATCCGAATCCGAATACCGATGGCTGGTTTTATATGGAAATTCAGGCGACTCAGGCAGAACACCTGAATGTTGTTTTCGCCAATGCCGAAGGACGTGTGTTGCACAGTTTTGAAGTGAATGACCTGAAAGAGGCATCCAAAAGGATGTTCCATCTGCCATTTCCGCCCGGTGTTTACCTGATGACCATTACACCGGATAATGGATTGCCTGTCCAGAAAAGACTGGTGATTGCGGAGTGAGTACATGTACGCCGAAACCCCAGTTTCGGCACACACGCACC
Source organism: Saprospiraceae bacterium (assembly GCA_020852155.1). GTDB lineage: Bacteria > Bacteroidota > Bacteroidia > Chitinophagales > Saprospiraceae > M3007. Next base: position 4,143 of record JADZBJ010000369.1, read on the forward strand.
GCGTACCGTGTACCGCCGAAACCCCAGTTTCGGCACACACGCACCGCGTACCGTGTACCGTCGAAACCCCAGTTTCGACACGCGGGTGCTACATGTTTTACCAAAAAACGGCAAGTCAGTTTAATCGTTAATAACGCAAAAAGCGCCAGATTTTTTAAAAACCTGGCGCTTTTTGCGTTATTAACGGTTGTGTGTAAAAAGCACAGAATCGCTACTTGTGAGGTGCCCTCATGTCGAAACTGGTGTTTCGACTGTACATTACAGCGGCACGTTGCCGTGTTTGCGTTTGGGCCTGTCCACGTTTTTGTGTTCCAGCATCGCAAATGCCTTGATGAGTTTACGGCGGGTTTCTGCGGGTTGAATAACCTCGTCAATAAAGCCGCGGGCAGCAGCGCGATACGGATTGGCAAATGTGTCAGCGTATTCTTTTTCCTTTTCTAAAAGTTTGGCGGCCGGGTCGGCAGCGGCATCAATTTCCTTTTTGAAAATGATTTCAGAAGCGCCTTTCGCACCCATAACAGCAATTTCAGCCGTCGGCCAGGCAAAGTTCATGTCTGCGCCGATGTGTTTGGAGTTCATCACATCATAAGCGCCTCCGTAGGCTTTGCGCGTGATGACCGTAATACGCGGCACGGTGGCTTCGCTGAAGGCATACAGCAATTTAGCACCGTTGGTAATGATGGCATTCCATTCCTGGTCAGTGCCGGGCAAAAAGCCGGGTACGTCTTCCAGCACCAGCAGCGGAATGTTGAAGCAATCGCAAAAGCGAACGAAACGCGCTGCTTTTTTGGAAGAGTTTACATCCAAAACCCCGGCGAGGTTGATCGGCTGATTGGCAACAATACCAATACTGCGGCCGGCCAGTCGGGCAAAACCTACCACAATATTTTCGGCGTACTGCTCATGGATTTCAAAGAAAGAATCCGGGTCGGCCAATTCGCTAATCACCTCCTTGATGTCGTAGGGTTGATTGGCATTTTCCGGAATAATATGATTGAGCGCATCGCGGTATTCATCGCTGAGCGTCCAGGGCAGGGTAGGGGCTTTTTCGTTGCAATTTTGAGGGATATACGATAACAACTGTTTCAGTTTGTACATACAGTCAATATCGTTGGAGGCGGTCAGGTGCGTCACCCCGGAGCGACTGGCGTGGGTGCTGGCGCCGCCCAGTTCCTCGCTGGAAACCTCTTCGTTGGTAACGGTCTTGACGACATTCGGGCCGGTAACAAACATATACGAACTGCCCTCAACCATCATGATAAAATCGGTCATGGCCGGGCTGTATACAGCGCCGCCGGCGCAAGGGCCCATGATCGCCGATATTTGTGGAATGACGCCGCTCGACTGCACATTTCGGTAAAAAATATCCGCATAGCCGCCGAGGGAATTGACGCCCTCCTGAATACGCGCACCACCGGAATCGTTCAGCCCGATTAACGGCGCGCCGTTGCGAACGGCCAGATCCATCACCTTGCAGATTTTTTCAGCGTGCGTTTCGGAAAGAGAGCCGCCGAAAACAGTAAAGTCCTGTGCAAAAACATAAATCAGGCGACCGTTGACGGTACCGTAACCCGTCACGACGCCATCGCCGAGAAACTGCTGTTCGGCCATGCCAAAATCGGTACTGCGGTGCGTGACCAATGCCCCGATTTCCTCGAAGCTGTCTTCATCCAGCAGAAAATGCACACGTTCACGAGCAGTGAGTTTGCCCTTTTTGTGTTGCGCGTCAATACGGCTTTGTCCGCCGCCCAGTTTGGATTCCTCCAGTTTGGCTTGTAGTGCTTCGATGTGCTTTATCATGTTTAAGCAGGCTTTACGTAATTTCAGTGATGACTATGATGCCTTATACGCAGGGCAAAAAATGTGTCAACACATTATTTTTTATTTGCAATTTTAACCAATTCATTCAGTTTCCAAAGCGCATCCATTGGGGTCATGGTATTCAGGTCGAGCGACAACAGTGTTTCCTTGATTTTCAGGGTGTAATCGTCCACGTCAAAAATATGGAGTTGCAGGGGAGCGCCAATGTTTTTGACTTTTTTCTTCAAATTTTCGCTGGCAGGTTGCGCTTTTTCCGTTGAGTTGGCGCTGCTGTTGTCCACCGATTTTTCTTCCAGGGTTTTCAGAATTTCTGACGCCCGTTCGACAATATGCTGGGGCATACCGGCCATTCGTGCTACGTGTATCCCAAAAGAGTGATTCGACCCACCCGGCGCGAGTTTGCGCAGGAAAATGACTTTGTGACCTGCTTCGCGGGTACTGATGTGGTAGTTGTGGATGCGTTCGTGGCTGTCGCTGAGTTCGTTCAGTTCGTGGTAGTGCGTGGCAAACAGCGTTTTGGGCCTTGCTTTGCCATTATCATGCAAGTATTCAGCCAGGCTCCAGGCAATGCTGATACCGTCGTAGGTTGAAGTGCCACGGCCTATTTCATCCAGCAGAATCAGGCTTCGGTCGCTGATGTTGTTCATAATCAGGGCCGTTTCATTCATTTCAACCATGAACGTACTCTCGCCGCCACTGATATTATCGCTCGCGCCCACACGGGTGAAAACCTTGTCCACCAGGCCGATTCGGGCGCTTTGGGCCGGAACGAAACTGCCCATTTGCGCCATCAGGGCGATGAGGTCTGTCTGGCGAAGCAGGGCGGATTTACCGGCCATATTAGGGCCTGTAATCAGGATAATCTGGACGGTTTCGTTGTCGAGATACACGTCGTTGGGGACGTACGGCTCACCCACTGGCAGCAGTGTTTCGATCACCGGATGACGGCCTTCGCGAATGTCCAGCAAGGTGGAATCATCTACCTGAGGGCGTATGTACTGGTGTTTTTCGGCCACGCGTGCAAAGGACAACAGGCAATCCAGGCGTGCTACGATTTGTGCATTCAGTTGAACGGGCTGTATATAACTGGCGATGGTATCCACCAGGTCGCGGAAAAGCCGCTCTTCCAGTTCCTGTATTTTTTCTTCAGCACCCAGAATTTTGGCTTCCAGAATTTTGAGTTCTTCTGTGATATATCGCTCGCCGTTGGCAATGGTTTGTTTGCGCGTCCACTCCGGCGGCACCTGATCTTTCCACTTGGAAGTCACTTCGATATAGTACCCGAAAACGTTGTTAAATGCGATTTTTAAACTTGAAATGCCAGTACGTTCTATTTCCCGCTGCTGAATTTCGAGCAATAAATCGCGGCTGTTGCGCACCAGATGTCGAAGTTCGGCCAGTTCAGGATGGCAATTGTCGGCCATCGCATTACCCTTGCGAATATCAGCCGGCGGATCAGGGGCGATGTCGCGTTCGATGCGTTCATACAGGCTTGGGCATGGGTTGAGGCCTTCGGCAAGCCGCACCAGCGCTGCGGGAACCCCTCCCCCGGCCCCTCCCCAACCGGGAGGGGTGTGCACGCTTTCAGCGTGCGCCGCAGGCGCACCAACTCTCCTCTCTGTTGGGGAGGGGGCGGGGTTCTCTCCTCTCTCTGTTGGGGCAGGGCTAGGGGAGGGGTCAATTTCTGCTGCCGCTATTTGTCCTATTTTTTGCAAAATCTTGTTTACGACGTCATTAGGGTTATTAACAACTTCGTTGTTGTGGAATCGGATGACTTCGTACCCGCAAGCATTCAGGTATTCAGTGCGGTATTGGTCATATTCTTGTTGTTCTAAATGAATATCCCCATCTACTTCAATAACTAGTCTGTATTCAAGGCTGACAAAATCAGCAATAAAATCCTCGATTGCGTGCTGACGTCTGAACTTAATTCCTGCTTGTTGTTTTGCCCGGAGAAGTTCCCATAAGATACTTTCAGCTTCTGTGGGTTGTTTGCGCATAGAAAGTACGAAGTCTTTCAGTATTTTCCACCTCTCAGGATCGGTCTTATAGAATTTCTCTCCTTTGTAACCTGTAACCGCCGCAGGAACCTCTCCCTCGGCCCCTCCCCAACCGGGAGGGGTGTGCACGCTTTCAGCGTGCGCCGCAGGCGCACCAACTCCCCTCCCGGTTGGGGAGGGGCTGGGGGAGAGGTTTTGCAGCAAATTTTTCAACGAACCGGTAGCCTCCAGTGCCCGGCGCAGTTGCAGCACTTCCCGCGGATTGACTTTGCCAACGGCGGTCTTGGACATGAGGCGTTCCAGGTCGCCCATTTGCCGGATATAATGCTCCAGTTGGCCGGTCAGGTCGGCGCTTTCCAGGAAAAACTGCACGGCGTCATGTCGCTCCTGAATTTGTGCGCGATTGGTCAGTGGCAGCAATATCCATTTTTTCAGCAGTCGCGCACCCATTGGGCTGACTGTGCGATCAAGCACATGCAGCAGTGATCGGCCATTTTCGTGGTTGCTGCTAATGAGTTCGAGGTTGCGTATGGTAAATCGGTCGAGCCAGACATACTGCTCAGTTTGCAAACGGCTGATGCCGAGGATGTGACCCAGTTTGTTGTTTTCAGTAGCCGCCAGGTAATGCAAGGCTGCACCGGCTGCCGTTTGCGCCAAATCCAGTTCTTCAATACCAAAGCCTTTCAGGCTGGCGGTCTGGAAATGCTGAATCAGTTTTTCACGGGCAAAATCGCGGGTAAAAATCCAGTCTTCGAGGGTATTGGTGTAAAACTTATCGCCATAAACGGCCGAAAATTCTTTCAGGCGGCTTTTGGGCAAAACAATTTCGGCGGGCTTGAAACTTTGCAGCAGTTTGTCCACCGTGCCGGAATCGCCTTCGGATACGAAAAACTCGCCTGTGGAAATATCGAGAAAAGCCGCTCCGAAATGGTCATTCGGGCCGTAAGCCAGCGTAGCCAGAAAGTTGTTTGCGCTGTGGTCCAGCAGGGCATCGTCGGTGGTGACGCCGGGCGTGACGACCTCGGTGACTGACCTGCGCACGACCTTGCCGGGTACGGGTTTTTCCATCTGCTCGCAAATGGCTACGCGGTAGCCCGCCCTGACCAATCGCGGCAAGTACATATCCAAAGAGTGATATGGGAAGCCAGCCAGTTCGACGTCCGAGCCGCCGTTGTTTCGGCTGGTCAGCGTAATGCCCAGCGCCCGGCTGGCCTTGACGGCGTCTTCGCCGAATGTCTCGTAGAAGTCGCCGACACGAAACAGCAATACCGCGTCGGGGTACTTTGTCTTGACGCTGATGTACTGCTGCATAAGCGGCGTTGTGGTGCCGCCTTCCGGGCCTTTTTTGCTCTTTGCCATAAGGTGGCAAAAGTAGAAAGACTGTCGGTATTATCTAATTGAAATGCCAATACAAAACCCCATTTTACAAGCGGAAAGTTTGAAGGCAGTTTTCTCAAAAAATTCCCCGCGCGCCTGCCTACCTTTGCTCGCAAAACCGACCCATTTTGGCTCATATCATAAAAATTACAAACGCCGATATTTTCCAGCAAGACGCTACGAAAGTGCTCGAAAATATCAGTTTCAATATCGGCGAAGGCGAATTCGTGTACCTGATCGGTAAAACAGGCAGCGGCAAAAGCAGCCTGCTTAAAACCCTGTACGCCGCATTGCCGCTCCAAAAAGGTTTTGGCGAAGTCGCAGGTATTGACCTCGCTACGCTGAATCGTAAAAACGTCCACCTGCTACGCCGTAAATTAGGCATTGTTTTTCAGGATTTTAACCTGCTCACCGACAGAAATGTGGAGGAAAACCTGCGCTTTGTCCTCACAGCTACCGGCTGGAAAGATGAAGCCGAAATGAACCAGCGCATTACTAAGGTGTTAGAAGAAGTCGGATTGTCCAAAAAACGACTATCCATGCCTTACGAACTGTCGGGCGGCGAACAACAACGCATCGTTATCGCACGGGCACTCATCAATAATCCGGTGTTGTTGTTAGCCGACGAACCTACCGGCAACCTTGATCCCGAAACCAGCGACGATGTACTGACTTTGATGCGTAACCTGGCCAAACAACACAATACGGCGGTACTCTGTGCTACACACGACTACCGTATTCTGAAAAACTTCCCGGCCAGAATCCTGCGCGTGCAAAACAGCCGCATCCTCGACGACGAAGGCAGCAGCATCAGATGATGAGGGTGTCTCAGAAGTCAAAAATCGAGCAAATTAGATTAACCGCTAAACACGCTAAACACGCTAAGTTTTTGATTTTCAACATTTTGCGCATTTGGCGTGTTTAGCGGTTAATCATAAAAAGCACAGAATCGTTACTTATGAGACAGCCACACCATCACATTATCACATCAAAAATTATCACATCAAAATTATGGATTGGATTGCGCTGGATAAAATAGAGCAACTGGATGAAATTCAACGACTTTCGCACGAGAAGCCTTGTCTGATTTTTAAACACAGTACGCGCTGTAACATTTCCTCTATTGCTCAGTACAGGCTCAATGCTGACTGGGATTTCAGTGCTGACGAAATTGTGCCTTTTTACCTTGATTTGATTCAATTTCGCCCTATTTCTGCTGAAATTGCCGATCGTTTTCAGGTACACCACGAATCGCCTCAAGTGCTGCTGATTCAGGCTGGCGAATGCACCTACGACGCCTCGCACCTGGACATTTCCGTTGAGGAGTTGCACGAGATTTTAGGTGAAAAAGTCTGATCGAATGGGTTTGCTCAGGCTATGCTGGCGCGGTTTGTTTGCGGGCGTTTTTACCTCGATAGTGGTGGCGCGTATGCGGCTGCTCAATCTTTTTTTCGGAAAAAACTATCCCCGAAACCTGCGCATTCGACGCCGTTGGGCGCGGGTTGTCCTGAAAAATTGCGGCATTCGCCTGACTGTTTCAGGCGACATTCCAGCATCGCCCTGTGTATTGGTCGTTAACCACCGCTCGTGGCTAGATCCGATGCTGATTTTACGCGACGTCCTGGCTTTTCCGGTGGCCAAAGCAGAAATGTCCGACTGGCCATTGCTGGGTAGCGGCGCGAAATTGGCAGGCATCATTTACGTTCAACGCGAAGACAGCGGCAGCCGACTGAGTACTTTGCGTCAGATGGCCATACAGATCAAAGCCGGACATAGCATCATGATTTTTCCGGAAGGAACAACTTCTGACCTCGAGGGAACATTACCCTTTAAAACCGGCGCGTTTCAGGTGGCGGCCAAGATGAAAATACCTGTCGTTCCGGTAGCCTTGTTGTATGCCGACAAGGCTG
>JADZBJ010000370.1 GCA_020852155.1 Saprospiraceae bacterium
AACCACTTCAACCTTTAACTTTCAACCACTTCAACTTTTCAACCCTCAAAAGTGTATTTCGTTCATAATCCGGTTTGGTTGCAGCGTTTGTTGTCAGGGTTTACCTGGCGGCGCGAAACGGACAAACCCGTGCTTTATCTCACCTTCGACGACGGGCCGATTCCCGAATTGACGCCCTGGGTGCTGGATGTTTTGAAGGCACATTCAGCGCGGGCCACTTTTTTTTGTGTGGGCGATAATGTGCGCAAGCATCCGGCTATTTATCAGCGAATTTTGTCCGAAGGGCACGCTGTGGGCAACCATACGTTCAACCATTTGAACGGAATAAAAACGCCTTTGAACACCTACCTGGACAATGTTGCGCAATGTGCCGACCAGGTGCAAAGTCGCTTGTTCAGGCCGCCTTACGGCCGATTGACAAGGGCGCAATCGCGGGCATTGCGCAGCGATTATGAAATCATCATGTGGGATGTTTTGAGCGCTGATTTTGACCAGACCATTACCCCTGAACGTTGCCTCGACAACGTCTTGCGCCATGCCCGAAAGGGTTCTATCGTGGTGCTGCACGATAATATAAAAGCAGCGCACAACTTGCGTTATGCGCTGCCTCGAATTCTATCGCATTTTAGCGATAAAGGGTTTCAGTTTGAACCGCTTACTGCCGGATAACAGACCAGCCAGCCCACGCATTTTTTCCTGAACGCAACACGATACGATAGTATCCTGCCGGGTAGGAACCCAGGTCAAGGGTATAAGCCGTTTGTGCTGACGGTGGATATTGCTGAAGACGTTTGCCACTGGCGTCGTACAATTCCAGTTGCGTATCAACGATGCTTTCTCCAGTAAACCTGAGCATGACCGGGCCATCAGTTGGGTTGGGCGTGAGTTTCCACAGCCCTTTCAAGGCGAGGTCTTCTGTACCGACGGTGTTAGGTACGATGAAACTTTGGGTGGCGGTGCAACCATTGTCGGCCGTTACAACGATGGAATAATTTCCGCCGGGGATACCGGAAATATCCGGGCCGGTAGCGTTTGGAATTAGTTGACCATTGAAATACCAGGCATAGTTTAAGGAGCCATTGCTGAAAGACACGTCCAGGTCAATTGCGCCATTGGATTGATTGTTGGTGGCTGACGTGATGGATTGTTGAACGATGACGGGAGCTTCAATATCTTGCAAAACGGTTACGGTTATTGTAGCAACACATCCATTGATGCTATTGACGGCTACCAGCGTATAGTCGCCGGGGACGGAAACTGTCGGGTTTGGATCTGTGCTGGTGAATCCATTGGGGCCATCCCATATAAATGTTGTAGCGCCTACGGTCGCAGAGGTTAAATTGATTTGCGGGTTAGCGCAGGTCAGGATACCGCCGGTGGCCGTGGCGACCGGAGAAACAATATCCTGTAAGACACTTACCGTCTGGGAAGAGGTGCAACCATTGGCAACATCTGTTGCAATAACCTGATACGTTCCGGGCTGATTTACGACAATGGTTGGCTGATTTGGCGGGCTGGTGATACCAGGGCCTATCCAAGTGTATGATACAAACGGCGAAGTAGAAAATGCGCTCAGAACGACTTCTATTGTGAAACAATTCAACACCTGATTATCGCTATTCACGCTCAATACAGGCGCCGTATAATCAACGGCAATCGTATAGGTAGCGCTGTTGGTGCACCCTGATGTTGGATTGGTCACTACCACCGTATAATCACCGGGAAGGTTGGCTGTGATGTTTGGCTGATTTGGATCGCCAATAATGCCAGGCCCCGTCCACTCGAATTGTGCATTTGACAATGATGATACGGCATGCAGTTGAACTTCCAGCACTGTGCACGAAAGGCTACCGCCATCGGCATTAATGGCGACATCAGGCACATCCGTTAAGAGTTCCACCACAACCGATGCAGCAGCAGAGCAGCCAGTTATCACATCTGTCACAACTACGGTATAAGTACCGGGGCCAGCTGTGGCTGTAGTCGTGGCGCTGCTGCTGGTAAAGCCGTTGGGGCCGCTCCATTGAAATTGAACGCCAGGAACATCGCTCGAAGCGGTGAGTACCGGGTCTGTGTTGACACAGGTAATATCACTTCCGGAGGCCATGACTTGAGGAATGCTGCTGTCTGCCGGGATATCCACCGTTTCAGAGGCTGTACACCCATTGGCAGGATCAGTTACGGTTAACGTATAGCCCCCCGGTTGATTGACCAAAATCGTCCAGGTATTGGCCGTAAATCCGTTGGGCCCTGCCCAAATGGCGATAGCATTTGGCGTTGTACTGGATCCGGCCAGCGTGATAACGGGGGTTTGACACGTGATGGTGCCATTTCCGTTGATGGTCACATCAGGCGGCGTGATGTTGCCCGTTATGACGATGGTATCCATCTCTATACAGGAGACACCACCCAGGATTATACTTGTTGTAAGCGTGTACATACCGGGTTGGGTGATCGTTGCTGATGGTCCGGCGCCCACCACTTGGCCCGATGGTAGCCGCTTCCACATTTTTAAGCCCGAAGAAGGTGCTGAAGTGAGTGTAACCGATGGCGTCGAACAGGTAATTACGCCGTTGCCGATAATTTCAGCGATGGGGTTGGAAACATTCAGGACGAACATGACCAGGCTGTCGCAACCCTGATAGCTTTCAAAAACTTCACTATAATTGCCTGATTGCATATAAACATTGCCGTTCAAAACAAACATGTCACCTTGGCAAATATACCGGACGCCAAGGTTGGTCATTTTCAAAGGCAAGATCGTTACCTGCTGCCTTACAATACTGTCGCAGCCGTTGTTGGACAGCAGACTAACTGAATATGTCCCCGATGCATAGGCTTCATCGCCCCAGGGCAGCGTATACGGAGCATCTTCGTAACACACAATTGCCGGGGGTAAAATCGTAATCGGTTGAGGCAGGAAGTCGACTGTTTTACAAGAAGGGCTACTGTTGGTGCAGTAATTGGTGGCAACGACGCAAATATTGCCGCTACCGATTTGAGGACCAAAAGTAACGGTAACGGAATTTCCACCTGGGCTGTCAATAAATACGGGCGACGCCTGGCCATTAATCAGGGTTCCTTGCGGGCCTGACCAAAAATAACCGCCAGCATTGCTGACTGGTTGTACCTGATAAATAAATTCTCCACCCGGGCAAACCACACTTGGCCCTGATATAGCGCCGACTGAACCCACCTGTGCGGCTTGGGTGCCATTTGATGGCGATATTTCAATGGTGAAATCGCACTGGTCACCAGCAAAGCCGTCCACCATCAGGAAGAATCGCTCCCCTGGGGTGACATTACTCATGGTAACGTCAATCGGTACGCCTGCAGCACCATTGGCTCCGCCATTGCACTGAATCGGAAATGAAGATGAACAGTTCTTGTAAACGGCCATTTGAATGCCATTGCCATCCGTACAGTTAGAAGATAGCGCTGTGATGGTAAAATTAGATGCTCGGGCAACGAACCCTAACCAGGAGTTTGATTCAATCGTACCACAAAAACTGCCTCCCTGGTCGCCACTGTAGCCCACTGTTGTTCCCTGGTATCCATCAATATCGCAATAGACACAAGCATCCTGGCAAAAGTCAGCAGCCTCCACACTACCGGGGCAAACGGTCGGCACCGGCGTCAGTATCGTCGTTACAGCCACGCACCGGGTTGAGCCGGTTTCGCAGCCGTTGCTGGCTTTGACACAGATATTTCCCCCTTGAAATCCTTGTGTAATATTGACCGTATGGCCCGTTGATGCAGGAAGCGTCACAGGCGAATTTTGTCCGTTAATGGTCGTACCTGCCGGGGCCGTCCAGGTGTATTGCGCGGCATTGGTTACCGGGGCAATCGAGTAAACACTGGTCGTGGTAGGTATGGCTGTACTGGTACCCTGCAACGCTCCGGTTGGCCCCAGAGCGGGCGGTATGGTGGCGTTATTAGGCGTAATATTGAATTTAAAATCGCAGACATCGCCCTGAATACCATCCAGACGGAGGAGATATTTTTCGCCGACAACCAGTGTAGCCGTCAGGTTAAAAGCCGCATTAGAATTGCCACTGCTGCAAGCAATAGGGCCTTGCGTACAATCAGGGTAAATAGCCGCTTCAATGCCGCTATTATTCGTACAATTGGTGACGGTTATCTCGATGGTGATGTCAGTGGCACCAGCGATGAACGCCAGCCAATAGTCATTCTCTACACTGCCGCAAAAATTTTGCCCGTCTCCAGCAGTACCATTGATAGTACCTTCAAAATTTTCGAGCGAACAGGCGATACAGGCATCCGCACAGTTATCCGCCAAAACGGGCTGAGGCGAGGCGCACGGAGTCTGAGCATTCAGGAATTGCGCAAGGCAAAAAAAGAGGAAGAAGTAAACAGATCGTACCATAAAAAGGTCGGGTTAAAAGGATAAAAAGTGATCGTTTGTTGCAAGAGGCAAAAGGGGATAAAAGCGCTGCCTATCAGAAATTATACCTGGATTTAAGGGATTTTAAGATTTACAGGATTGATTTTCCTGATTTTCAATGATTTACAGACGCTAGTCGTTCAAATTGCTTTGGGTTAACTGTAAGAAACGTTTTTAAAACTGTTTCCAGGAATTTGCAGGATCTGATTTTTGAGGTCGAACAGCGTATCGCGCTTTGACTATGCAAAGAAGGCCCATTTACTTATGAATAAAAAATCACTATTTTAGAAGGGCTCTCCGGTTATGAAAACTACTCACTTCTTGTCAGCAAGTAATTAGCGGCTCTTGACAGAAATTACCGGGCTGGATTCGCAGTATTTTTGGAAGATTTGCCGCTTGAAAAATTCTCACGTTTAGCAGACTTGTTCCCGCACAAGACTGAAAATCCTGATTCATGGAGGAGAAAAAAGACGCGTACGCCGCATTTCGATCTCGCGATTACCGATGGTTTTTGCTGTTACGCATTTGTAATACATTGGCTGCGCAGATGATTTCTGTATCCATAGGTTATCTTATCTATGAATTAACCAGCAATCCACTCAATCTGGGCTTAATCGGGTTGGCGGAAGCCTTGCCCGCCATTAGTGTCAGTTTGCTGGCCGGGCACTGGGCCGACAAATATAGTCGCCGCAACCTGATTCTGATGTGCATTGGTATTCTGGCGTTTTGCGCTGCGCTTTTGCTCTGGCTCACCTGGCACCGGTTTGATTTGCCGAAAAATATGCTAATCGCAGGGCTTTACACGGCCATTTTCATTTCGGGCATTGCACGAGGTTCTCTCAGCCCGATCATGTTTGCTTTTTTGCCGCAGTTGGTGGATAAAAAACACCTGTCCCACGCCATTACCTGGAACAGCAGCACCGGGGAAGTCGCCAGTATCAGCGGACTGGGTTTGGGCGGACTGGCCTATGGTTTTCTGGGGCCGGAAACGCCGTTTATAGCTGCACTGGCGCTGTTTTCACTCAGTCTGTATTTCGGTTGGCAGATTCCGTCAAAGCCAGTACCACCAGCCAATCACAACGAGCCAGTCATGGTTCGTATTCGCGAAGGGCTGCGTTTCGTATTCAGCAACAAACTCATCATCAGCAGCATTGCACTGGATATGTTCGCAGTGTTGTTTGGCGGCGCAGTGGCCTTGTTACCCGTTTTTGCCAAAGACATTTTGCAGGTTGGCCCTCAGGGCATGGGCATTTTAAGGGCTGCGATGTCATTGGGCGCTATGTCAACGGCATTTGTCATTGCCCACCGGTCGCTGGGGCAGCATATCGGGAAAGTTCTGCTGTTCGCCACGGCCGGATTTGGCCTGAGCATGATGTTATTTGCCGTCAGCAGAAACTTTTACCTGTCGTTTGCAGCGCTGTTTCTGGCGGGTATTTTCGATGAAGTGAGTGTTTTCGTCAGGGCTTCGTTGCTGCAATTTCAAACACCTGACCACATGAAAGGGCGCGTCTCGTCGGTCAATTCCATTTTCATTACCTCATCCAACGAAATTGGCGCTTTCGAAAGCGGACTGGCCGCCAAACTGCTTGGCACCGTCCCTTCCGTTATCTTCGGCGGATGTATGACACTGCTCGTAGTCGGCATTACCTGGTGGAAATCGCCGAAACTACGCAACTTGAAAAGCCATGAATTGGATGTTGTTTGATGTTGTTTGATGTTGTTTGATGGCGCTGGCGCGCCGTTTGATGTTGTTTGAAATTGTTTGATGTTGTTTGATGTTGTTTGATGTTGTTTGATGGCGCTGGCGCGCCGTTTGAAGTTGTTTGATTGCTCGCTGGCGCTCGCTGTGGATTTTCAAGTTTGGGCAATGTCTTGCATATTGATAATTGAACGTAGGGGTAGATTTTTTCTAACACAGTGTACACAGAGAAAAAACACAGAGACCCACAGAGAATAACAATTTCAAACTACCTCAAACGCGAGCGCCAGCGAGCATTCTAACAACATCAAACGGCGCGCAAGCGCCATCAAACAATTTCAAACGCGAGCGCCAGCGAGCATCTAACAACATCAAACGGCGCGCAGCGCCATCAAACCATTTCAAACGCGAGCGCCAGCGAGCATTCTAACAACATCAAACGGCGCGCAAGCGCCATCAAACAATTTCAAACGGCGCGCAGCGCCATCTAACAATTTCAAACGGCGCGCAGCGCCATCCCCCTACCTGCTTTTGGCGAGTTCAATCATGGCGCTGATTTCATCCACCAGTGCATCGTCGCTGCCTTCGAAGCCGACGCTTTTGAAGCAAATTTTGCCTTTGGTATCTACGACAAATTTGGTGGGAATACCCGCAACGCCGAACGAACTGACCACGCTGTCGTCAAGGTCCATCAGGACGGTGAAGGGATAAAGTTTGCCATTGATAAAGGCCGAAGCATTTTGCGTTTTATCGGCGGCTTTTTCCCAGGTGTTGACGAACAGGAATACCACGTTCGAGTCGTGTTTGTACTTTAAAACGGCTTTTTGCATGGCCGGGAAAGAGGCTTTGCAAGGGCCGCACCAGGTAGCCCAAAAATCAACGATAACCACTTTGCCGCGCAATTTTTCCAGTTCATACTGAACGCCGGTGATGTCTTGAAGTGAAAAATTCGGCGCTGGAATATCCACCATTTGCGCAGCCAGTTCTTTTTGGCGGCGTTCGCGGGCGATGCGCTCCAGTCCGGCAATATGAGTGGCATAGGCATCATCGCTGCGGTTTTCGGCGGCGAAGACTTTCTTGAACATATCCTTCATGGCAGTGCTCGCATGGCCGTTGATGATGAAGGATTCCAGGGTGTAGCGCAGTTCTGGCGACTTTGCTTTTTCCAGGTAATTGACGTAGCGTTCGTTCATTTCTATATCACGTCCGTTGAGGATCGCTACGGCTTCGGCCTGATATTGAGCGGCGCCGTAAGGGTCGTCGCTTTTATCGAGCACATAAGCGTAAGTGTCAGCGCAGGTCGCATATTGACTTTTGCGTTCGCGCAGCCATTGTGTGGCCGTGACGTTATCCGGTTTCGGGCCGGTTGGCTTTTCAATTTGTGCTTTGGATGTGGCTGTTGCATTGGCCGCCAGTTCGCGGGCGGTGGTGAGCGATTCGCCTTTTTCAGCCAGTTCCCAGGCGAAGTTATTGTACACCGATGCGCGCGGGCCATCGGGCAAAAGCGAAGTCATTTGCCGCATTTTATCCCAATCCTGCAAGTCGCCGATTTTGTTGCACAAGTCCATTTTCATTTGCTTGATAAAATCTTCCTCTTCGGCATTTTGCGGCGGGAAATCCTCACGAAACTTGTTAATCATGGTTTCGATATTGCCCAACTCCGATTCATTCAGGATGGCTTTGCGGCGCTCCTGGCGTGCGAGTTGCCCTTTGGGAAATACTTTCAGAATTTGCGTTTTCAGTTCGGCAGCGCGGTCAGTATTGCCATTGCGCTCGTGGTAGCGCATCACTGCCGTCCGCTCGCGTTCGGTTGGGTTGGCGTCGTTTTCAATCGTGGAAATCAGGGCCGAAACGGCGGCTTTCCCTTTGTCATTATTGCGCACGGCAAGGTTCAGGTTGACGTAGGCGCTCAGGTATTTTCGCTTCAGGTCGGTTTGCGCCGCAGCGCCTTTTTCAAACAGTTCGAGGGCCGTAGCGGCATTGGCATTCAGCCCATACAGGCGACCTTGTTCGCGGTACAGGATGGCGCGGGTGACCCAACTTTCGGGCACTTCGACGCCTTTTTCATTTTTTTTCTGGATAAAATAGCCTTCGTTTTTGTTGTTGTCGCTGATGTCGCCGCTTTCCAGCACCATCATGACGGCCGTTTCGCCTTCGGCAAAAACGCCATGACCGTGCAGTCCTTTTGTAGTACGCAGGTAAGGCAATTCCTTGAGGACAATCTTCGAACCATTGTGTGAAAACGCGATCAGGTCAATGCTTTCGGCCGTGACTAACGGCGACTGGCTGAGGTCAATGTCAAATTCGTAGGCATTGCCGTTTTGGGTCGCCTGAAAATTTTGGGAAAACATGATTGAGGGCAGCAAGGCTGCGATCAATAGCAGGAAAATTCGCATAACGGATAGTTTTTGAAAAACACAGGTGGTGGGGTGAGCGGTGGACGGTAAAAGGTGGAGGGTAGAAGAGTTTTTGCAGGATTTTCGTAATGACTATTCTTTTTCGAAAATGCCAACCACCTTCCGCCTTTTACCTTCAATCGCTCACCCCGTTTTTATGATTTTAGTTTGACCTCCATCCTGACAGGCTGGTGGTCTGAAAATTCGAAATCCATGTTGACGCCTTTGACAGATACCACCTGTACATTGGGCGAAACAAGGTAAAAGTCAATCAGGGTTTCAAAGGTTTTTCCTTTTTCATAAGGGTCGCGGCACTTGCGATTGGTCGGCACCGTCGGGTCGTAGGCCCATACCCATTCGTGAGGGAAAAAGTCGTCGGGAATATTGCCCTGACTATAACCTTCAGCCGCCGCAGGAATAAAAGAGTCAAATTTGAAAAATGGCGGGCATTGATTCCAGTCGCCGCCCATGACCACATAATTGCCTTTTTGGAATTCTGTTAAAGCCAGATCGCGCAGGAATGGCAACTGAATTGCCTTGATTTTGTCGCCGGGGTCGTAGGCAGAATTGTGGATATTGATGACCACGAGGTCTTTCCCGTTGCTGAGGCGTTGACGATGCAATGCAGCGCAGCGGTCCAGTTGAAACATCCGGTCGGGCATCGGGTAGTGGCCCGGCAGCTGATAGCGCACGGCTTCCGAGGGCTGATAACGGCTGAAAGTACCCAGTCCGGAGCGCACTTTTCCAAGCGCATTCCAGGGTTCGAGAATCGGAATAGGCACGCGGTCGCACTGGTAATTCATGGCCAGGGAAGCGGCGAATTCCGGCAGGGCTTCCTGGCAGTATTTGGACCATTGTTCGATGCGATAACTGCGGTCAGATTCGACATCAACTTCCTGAAGCAGGAAAAAGTCGGTGTTTAAAGCGCTTTTTTTCAAAAAATTAACGGCTCCCGCAACGTTTTTCTCCACTAAGTCACGCGGGCTGCGCACCATGCTGCTGCCTGAAATGAGCATACCTTCGTCGTCGTAGGAAAAATCAGACTCCGAACCGAGTCCGCCGTAACCAACATTCCAGATCATGAAACGCAGGGTGCTGTCTGCCGAAATGGCCTGTGTATTTTGGGCCGACTGGTTCAGCGTCAGCGACTCCGTGCCTTCGGCCGGTTGCCAGTCGTTGTAGTAGCCGAAGCCCAGAACGAAGGCGACGTAGAGCAGCATGACTGCAAGGAAAACTTTAAGGCTGCGGATAAAAAAGGGCTTCATGTCAGGATATGATTACGTTTGCGCAGCTAATGTAGACCACGATTTAAGTGATTTTGAAGATTTACGTGATTGATTTTCCTGATTTTCAAGGATTTACAGACGCGACTTATTCAAAACGGCTTATTGACCACGATTTTGATCAGGACTTCCAGGTAAAAATCGCTCAAGGCCACTTTGCAATTGACCATAACACAACTTTTAACTTATGTCCGCAGAATTACGCCGTTCGCTTACTCTTTTTTCGCTCACCATGATTGCGGTGGGCAGTACCATTGGCTCCGGTATTTTCAGGACGCCCGGAAAAATTGCCCTTCAACTTCATTTACCGGAGTACGTCATCGCACTCTGGGTGTTGGGTGGTCTGGTTGCCCTGACTGGCGCGCTGACGTTTGCCGAAATGGGCAGTATGTTCCCGGGCGCTGGTGGCTTGTACGTTTACCTGCGCGAGGCCTACGGCGATGCGGTCGGGTTTCTGTACGGATGGTTTATCTTATTCATCAGCACTTCGGGCAGTATTGCGGCATTGGCGGCGGTGTGTTCGGAGCATGTTTTATACTTGTTCGGGGCGGGGCGAGAGAGTAGTATGGAGTTGC
>JADZBJ010000371.1 GCA_020852155.1 Saprospiraceae bacterium
ACCTGAAAGTCAACGACCTGAAAGTGTTGCTCAACGGCTGGGTGCAAATGCCGGAGAATACCGAAGATATCCGCATGGATTTGCAATTCGGTACGCCACAAAATACCTTCAAAAGCCTGCTGAGTATCATTCCGGGCGCTTACACCAAAGATTTTGAACAGGTGCAGGCCAACGGTACGGTTCAGTTTGCCGGCATGGCTAAAGGAACCTACAACGAAAAAACATACCCGGCCTTTCGCCTCGATGTTAAAGTCGGAAGCGCCGATTTCAAATACCCCAGCCTGCCGCTTGGCGTATCGGGCATCAACGTAGATGCCAGCATCAATAGCCCGTCGCAGCGCCTGAATGACATGACGGTTAATATTCCGTCGTTCGCCCTGCGCATCGGCTCCAATCCGATAGAAGGCCGTTTTTTCCTGAAAACGCCCGAAACCGACCCGACCGTAGATACGCACATCAAAGGTGTGCTTAACCTCGGCGAACTCTCCAAGGCATTCCCGATGGAAGGCGTGCAGGAGCTCGCCGGTATCATTCGCTCGGATATGACCATCAAAGCCGCCATGAGCCAGGTGGATGCCCAGCGTTACGACGAGGTCAATATGGCCGGTACGTTTGGCATGAGCGGCATCAGTTATCGCGCCGCCGGTACGCCTGCCGTAAAAATTAACGAACTCAGCACCGCACTCACGCCGCAACGCCTCGATATTCAGCAATTTGACGCGAAACTGGGCAATTCTGACCTGAAAGCCAATGGCAGCATTGACAATGTAATGGCCTATTTCAGTACGACGAAAACCATGCGCGGCCAGATGGCATTTTCATCCAACTACTTCGACGCCAACGAATGGATGGAGCCAGCCCCGACCGACGGCGGAAAAGTGCCCACCGACGTACAGGCAACGACCACCGAAGCGCCGTTTGATCGCTGGGATTTTATGATGGATGGCAAAATCGGCCGCCTGAAATACGACACTTACGATATCAGCAACCTGTCTGCGCAAGGCCATTTTACCCCTAATAAAATGAACCTCGACAACTTCGGACTGCGCATGAACGGCGCCAGCGACCTTAGCGGCAGCGGCCAAATCCTGAACGCCTGGAATTATCTGTTCGATAATCAAACCGTCAGTGGTGTCGTCAACCTGAAATCCAACTACTTCGACCTGAATCCTTTCATGGAAGAGCCTGCCGCCGGAACAGCACAGGCCGCCGCCGCAGCTCCGGCGGAAGAAGTCATTCCGGTGCCTGAAAACATGGACATGACGCTGAATGCGAATTTTAATAAAATTAAATATACCACCTACGACCTGAACAACCTCACAGGCGTCGTACGCGTAAAAGATGAAGTGGCCAAACTGGAAGATTGCACGGCTAATGTGCTGGGCGGACAAATCGGCCTCACCGGTACTTATGATACTCGTGACCTGTCGAAACCAGCGTATAACATGGACATGGCCATGCAAAATATGGGTTTCCGCGAGGCTTACAGCAATTTTGTTACCGTCAAAACCCTCGCGCCGGTGGCCCAGTTGATGGATGGTCAATTTAACACCACCTTGTCGTTGAGTGGCATTATGGGCAAAGACATGACGCCTGATTTCACCACCCTGTCGGCTGCCGGTTTTCTGGAAACCTTCAGCGCCGTGCTGAATAATTTCAAACCGTTCAACATGATCGGTGAAAAATTGAATGTGGATTACCTGAAACGCGTCAATCTGGGCAATACCAAAAACTGGTTTGAAATCAAAAACGGCGCGGTAACGATTAAACCATTCGACGTAAAAGCAGGAGATATTGCCATGCAAATTGGCGGGACGCACGGCATCACACAGGAAATGAATTACCAGATGTTGACCAAAGTGCCGCGCAAGACGCTGGAAAAAACAGGCGTAGGTTCAGCCCTGAATTCCGGCTTGAGCCTGCTGTCAAAAGAAGCCGCAAAAGGTGGTATCAACATTGCCCAGGGTGAATTTATCAACGTGCGTTTTGACATAACGGGTTCATTGTTCAGTCCGAAACTTGGCATGAAAGTGTTGGGCAGCGACGGTAAAGCAACCATCGAAGACGGCGCTACCGCAGCAGCTACAGAAGTAGCCACCAAAGCCCGCGATTCGATCACTAACGTAGCCAACCGCGAGTTGGACAAGGCCAAAGACAAGTTGAAAAACGCTACCGACAAAGCCGTGGATACCATCGGAAAAGTCGTGGACAAAAAGGTCAATGAAGCCGTGGATAAAGTAACCCAACAAGCCAAAGACAAACTCGGTCAGGAAGTTGGCGACAAAGTCGGTGACAAAGCAACCCAGAAAGCCGGCGAAGTGCTTGGCGACAAAGGCCAGAAAACGGTTAATGACGTCAAAGACAAACTGGACAAATGGGATCCATTCAAGAAGAAAAAGAAAGACGGCGGGAATTAGTGGTTAGTGATTAACGGTAAATGTTTAGTGATAAAATGAGCGCGCTCCGATCGAATGTTTCGACCGGAGCGCGCTCATTTTATAATCCACAGAAGTTGTAACATTCAACAACATTCAACTCTTCAACGCTTCTATTGTTTGCTGCGGTCAAAAACAGCCGCGTCAATACCTTTTTCTTCGAGTTGATCCATGACGCGAATGGCGGCGTTTTTGTCGTTGGAGCGATATACGACAACGGCTGACATACCATTGGTCGTTTTGGAAATTTCAGCCTTCGGATAGCCGGCCTTGATAACCTGTTCCAGGCGTTTGCGTGCGCCTTCGAGGCTGCTGAATGTTCCGGCGCGTACCGCCCAGCGACCCGAACCCGGACCAGCAACAGTTGCAGTTTTGGCTACGCCTTTCGCTGTTTGTGTTGAGGTTGAAGGTTTTACAGCAAGTTTGGGCGCTGTGGTTGTCGCCGGTGCAGATGGCTTGGCTGCGATGGATTTTTCAGCAGTTGGCGTCACTGTTTTAGTGGCTGGTGTAGTGGTTTTAGCCGGTGTCGTTGAGGTGCTTGTAGGCGTTGTAGCACCTGTTGTGGTGGTGCTTTTAGCGCTTGAAGTCGAGTTAGGGGCGGCGGTAGTATCGCCGACATAAGTGCTGCCACTGACTTCAGCATTTTCGTTGTTGAAGCCCATATCGCGCAGGGTTTGCTGTAATTCAGCCTCTTCAGCGGCTTTGCGCTGTTTTTCTTTTTGCATGTCACAGGCTTTCCATCCGGCTGCCAGCAAAAGGAAACCGAGTAAGGCGTACAGCACGTAGGTGAGCATATTATTGGTTCCCATACCTGAAAATTGTTGTGGTTAAAATGTGAAAGGTTCGAGCATTTTCGGCTGCAAGGTAGTAGCGGGCGCTATTTTTTCAAAATTCACGAAAAAATCACGCTTCGGTTGGCGCTTCTTTGAAAAAGGAAAAAATGGTTTTGCCATAATTCCGAACGTCGTATAAGTGTGGGTGTTCGGAAAAATCATGGTGCGGGTTGTGTTCCATGACAAACAATCCGTCAGGCAACAGCAGTCCTTTTTCAAAGATTAAATCCGGAATTGTATCAATGGTCGGCAATGCATAGGGCGGCCCGGCGAAAATATAGTCGTATCGGGCGCTTGTACTGTCTATAAACCGGAACACATCCATCTGCACAATGCGTAATTGCTCCTGAATACCCAGCGTTTCCGTTATTTTTTTTACAAAACGCACCGCATCCGGAAATTTGTCCACATACGTCACATCCTGACATCCCCTTGAAATGAATTCATACCCGTGACTGCCCGTACCGCCAAAAAGATCCAGCACTTTTACGTCTTCAAAATCCATCAGGTTATTCAGGATATTAAACAACGCCTCCTTGGCCATGTCCGTCGTCGGGCGTGTGGGCCAGTGATCTGCCGGCGGATTGAATCGCCGACCTTTGAATTTTCCACCTATTATTCGCATGATCGTATTTTTTAGGGAGTTATGAATATGAGTTATGAGTTATGAGTTAGGAGTTAGGAGTTATGAGTTTTTTCGACACCTCCATGATGAATAAAATAACTCCTAACTCCTAACTCCTAACTCCTAACTCCTAACTCCTAACTCATAACTCATAACTCATAACTCATAACTCCTAACTCCTAACTCCTAACTCCTAACTCCTAACTCCTAACTCCTAACTCCTAACTCCTAACTCCTAACTCATAACTCCTATCACCCTTTCAGCGCGCCAATGATGACAGCAAAATCGTCGGCTTTGAGCGATGCGCCGCCAATGAGTCCGCCATCTACGTCGGGTTGTGAAAACAGTTCTGCGGCATTTTGCGCATTGCACGAGCCGCCATACAGGATGGTCGTGTCGTTGGCCACTGATTTACCGTATTTTTTAGCGATAAAAACCCGGATGGCATGGTGCATTTCCTGCGCTTGTTGCGCGCTGGCGGTGCGGCCTGTACCAATAGCCCAGATGGGTTCGTAGGCGATGACCACCTTTCTGAAATCTTCTTCTTTCAGATGAAAAAGGCTTGATTTCAACTGTTTGGCGACATAGCCCACGTGCGTATCTACTTCGCGGATATGAAGAGGCTCGCCACAGCAAAAAATCGGACGCATACCGCGCGACAGTGTCAGGTTGACTTTAGCAGCCAGCATGGCCGGTTTTTCCTTAAAATATTCACGGCGCTCGGAGTGGCCAATGATGACATATTCAGTGCCAACAGACTGCAACATATCTGTTGAAACCTCGCCGGTAAATGCGCCTTTTTCCTCGTGGTGGCAGTTCTGCGCGCCGAGGTGAAAGTATTTGCGTACTTTGATCATTTTGCCCACTTCCCGCAGCAACGGGAATGGCGGAGCAATGACGATAAGTCCTTTGGGCTTTTCCGTTTTTTCAAGGATGCCTTTAACCAGTTCGAGGCCATCTTCGAGGCCCTTGTTCATTTTCCAGTTGCCGGCTACAATTTGTTGACGCATAAATAATTCAGGTTGAATTCAGGCTGCAAACCTACGCCATGCAAATCTTCCAAAGGGGCTATTTTGCTTTTTTTGAAAACTTGTTGAAATGAGGCAAATTTACACGTCAACAAAATTCATGTTAAAAAACACGACTTATGCCAGTTGAATATTTTTTGAAAAAACTGATTTATTGACTCAAATGCGGTTTTTGCTTTCTGTTAACCCCGTTTGAATATTTTCCCAAATTTAATTTTTCAAAAAATCGGTTTAATTTTGCAGCATCAGAAGTGCGTGACAACACCCATCTAATGCTGCCGACGCCCGGTTCCTTTCTGATTCAGTTCTTATCGCCGACCCTGCTCGGCCAATGGAATCGCCGCCCCAAAATTGCCCTTTCCCGTTACCGACAGACTGATTTTCAACCGTATGTGTGCTCTTTGGTACACATAGTCCAGCCCTGTTTCCGTCTTCACCATATTTATTGCTAACGTCCATTATTCACTCATTCTTTCATTCACTCATTCACAATGTCCCTCTCACGTTTTAATGCTCTTCAGGCCGTAGAAAACCGTGTGGAACCATTTCCCATGGATTTCAACGACACCCCGGCAGAAAACATCGCTTCCTATTTTGGCATCAACGTTTTTGATGATGCCAAAATGAAAAAGTACGTGGCCGAAAAGGCTTACCTCAGTGTCAAAGCAGCCATCCAGAGCGGCCAAAAACTCAGCCGTGACGTAGCCGACGAAGTAGCGTTGGGCATGAAGAAATGGGCTGAAGAAAAAGGCTGCACTCACTTCGCACACTGGTTTCAGCCGCTGACAGGCAAAACGGCCGAAAAACACGACTCCTTCTTCACCCTGACGCACGATGGTCGCGTGATTGAAGAATTCACCGGCGGCGCGCTGGTGCAACAAGAGCCGGATGGTTCTTCTTTCCCTTCAGGCGGTATGCGCAGCACTTTCGAGGCGCGCGGTTACACGGTGTGGGACCCCAGCAGCCCGGCCTTTATCATGGAAGTGGGCGATGGTATGACCCTGTGTATTCCGACCATTTTCGTTACCTATGGCGGCGAAGCGCAAGACTACAAACTGCCACTGTTGCGCTCACTGGCATTTCTGGACAAAGCGGCAGTGACCGTCGCCAAAATGTTCGATGAAAAAGTAGCCAAGGTCACCGCTACACTCGGCTGGGAACAAGAGTATTTCCTGATTGATGACGCGCTGTTCAACGCTCGCCCCGACCTGGCTATGACAGGCCGCACCTTGCTCGGACATGCCGCAGCCAAAAATCAGCAACTCGAAGACCACTACTTCGGCAGCATCCCGGAGCGTGTGTATGCCTACATGCGCGACCTGGAAACAGAAAGCCACAAACTCGGCATTCCGGTGCGCACACGCCACAACGAGGTGGCTCCGGCGCAATACGAGGTAGCGCCTATTTTTGAAGAAATCAACGTGGCAGTTGACCACAACCAATTGCTCATGGACGTTATGGAACGCGTCGCTCGCCGCCACAAACTGCGCGTGCTGTTCCATGAAAAACCATTCGCAGGTATCAATGGCTCCGGCAAGCACAACAACTGGAGCATGGGCACCAACACAGGCGTTAACCTGCTCTCGCCAGGTAAAGAACCGGCTAAAAACCTGCGTTTCCTGACGTTTTTTGTCAACACCATCGCGGCCGTACACAAATACGCCGACATCCTGCGCGCCAGCATTGCGCACGCCGGTAATGACCACCGCCTGGGCGCCAACGAAGCGCCGCCAGCCATCATTTCTGTGTTCATTGGCGAAGCCATGACACTCCTGCTGGATCAGATCGCCAAAGGCAAAAACACCGACGGTCAGGAAGTTAAACGCGCGCTTGACCTGATTTCGAAATTGCCTAACCTCGAACTGGACAACACCGACCGCAACCGTACTTCTCCTTTTGCTTTCACGGGTAATAAATTCGAGATCCGCGCCGTGGGCAGCAGCCAAAACTGCGCTGGTCCAATGGCCGTCATGAATGCCATGATGGGCCTGCAACTCGTCGAGTTTAAAGGCGAGGTGGACAAACTTTTGGCCAAAGGCGCTAAACAGGATGAAGCCATCCTGACTGTGTTGAAAGGCTACATCCGTAAGTCGAAATCTATCTGCTTTGAAGGCAATAACTATTCTGATGAATGGAAAGAAGAAGCCAAGGCGCGCGGACTGAACAACTTTGCCACCACGCCGGAAGCGCTGGACGTACTGGGTTCTAAAATGGCCCTGGAACTGTACAGCAAGTCGGGCGTGATGAACAAAGTGGAACTGGAAGCCTATCACAATGTTCAGTTGCACAGCTACTGCACCAAGATCAACATCGAAGCGCGTTCGCTGGAAGAAATCATCCATTCGATGGTGATGCCGGCGGCCATCCGTTATCAGACTGAACTGGCTGACAACATCGCTTCATTGCGCGAAATTGACATGGACGATGCCATTGGCTACCAGAAGGACACGCTCAAGCGCGTAACACGCAACGTCAACGCGATCCGCGAAGCCCTGGAAAAACTGCACAAAGGTTTTGAAAAGGCGCACCACTGCGACGATATCCGCGACGAAGCAGATATTCTCTGCCACAAGGTTCGTCCGCAAATGGATGCAATTCGCGAAGCCGCCGACGATCTCGAAGCGGTTGTGGACGATCAATATTGGCCATTGGTGAAGTACCGCGAAATGCTGTTCATGCGTTAATTTTGCGGCCTTCATCGGCACTGTCTGGCGCGGATGGAACGCTTCTCACGGAGCGTTTGATCCGCGCCTTTTTTATGAAATTTTATGATTCAACTTATAGATACCCACGCACATCTCTACTCCAAAAAATTCGACGCCGACCGCTCCGACATGGTGCGCCGGGCGATTGCTGGCGGAGTTGTCAGGATGTACCTGCCCAATATTGAAGCCGAATCCATCGAAGGCATGATGGCCCTGGAAGCCGAATTTCCGGAGCATTGCTTTGCCATGATGGGCCTTCACCCATGCTCGGTACAGCCGGATGTATATGAAAAAGAACTGGCGACGGTCGAACACTGGTTAGGGCAGCGCCCTTGGGCGGGCATCGGCGAAACGGGCATTGACCTTTATTGGGATAAAACCACGCTCGATATTCAGCAGATGGCCTTTGCCCGGCATATTGAATGGGCCAAAGACCTCGGTCGGCCACTCATCATTCACTCGCGCGAAAGCAATCGCGAATGTATCGAAGCCGTCAGGAAAGGCCAGGACGGGCGTTTGCGCGGTATTTTTCACTGTTTTTCAGGCTCGTTGGAAGAGGCGCGTGAAATGATTGACCTCGGTTTCATGCTGGGCATTGGCGGTACGATCACTTACCCGAAATCCACCTTGCCCGATATCCTGCGCGAGGTGCCGCTGGAGCATATTGTGCTGGAAACCGATGCGCCTTATCTGCCGCCGGTGCCACATCGCGGCAAGCGCAATGAAAGCGCATTTATCCGGCATGTGGCTGAAATGCTGTCGGAGGCCAAGGTGATGCCTTTACAGCAAATTGCGCGACAAACCACAGAAAACGCCACGCGGATGTTTGCCTGATTGGCGTCCTTCACGCTCTAAAAGGCCAAAACAAGCCATTTTCGTCTAAAAGCGAATGTTCCGTTTTCTGTTTACCTAATTTTGCGCAGCAATTCCGACTTTTTTAAGTTGTTATACGTTTATCCGTGCTTCAACAAGTCGGTGTTTCTATTCATTCAAAAATTTTAAAGCAAGTTTTACATTATGAATTTCACAAAAATGCTTGTGCTGCTGGCTTTTTGCCTGCCTGTTATCACGGCTTCAGCACAGTCAAAAGCGCCTGAAAACTGGTTTACACTTGACCAGGCAAAAGACGGCGTGAATGGTACCGGCGCGGATGCTGCCATCCAGCGCCTGAAAGAGAAAGGCAAAAAAGGCCAGACTGTGATCGTGGCTGTACTCGACTCAGGAGTTGAGGTGGATCACGAAGATCTCAAAGACATTATCTGGGTCAATCCGGGCGAAATCCCGAACAACGGTAAAGACGACGACAACAATGGTTATGTGGATGATATCCACGGCTGGAACTTCCTTTCCGGTAAAGGCGGTAACGTATTGCACGAAACCCTCGAACTGACACGCGAGTACGCTCGCCTGAGCAAGCGTTTCGAAGGCACAGACGCTAAAAACCTGCATGGCGACGCTAAAAAAGAATACGACTACTATCAGCAAATCAAAACGGCATTTGAAGAAGCCCGCGCTGAAGCACAATCAGGTGTTGAGGCTGTAAAACGCCAGTTGCAACCAGTGATTGACGCTTTCGATCGCGTTGAAAAAGCCATCGGTCGCAAAGACTTCACCATGGATGATGTCAACAAACTCGACGCTGGCAGCGACACGAAGCTCAAAGAAGCTATCGCGTTGGCACAGAAAGCTGCGGCCAATGGCCTGGCTTCACGCAAAGACGTTGATGAAGCCATCGCAGAAGGTACTGAGTACTACTCCAACCAACTCAAATACAACCTCAATCCAGACTACAACCCGCGCGCTGAAATGATCGGCGACAATCCGGCGGATATGAGCAACCGTTTCTACGGCACAAACGACTACGAAGGCCCTGATGCATTCCACGGCACGCACGTAGCCGGTATCATCGCTGCCAAACGCGACAACAATATGGGTGTACGCGGTGTGGCAGATAATGTACGCATCATGACCGTTCGTTGTGTGCCTGATGGCGACGAGCGCGACAAAGACGTGGCTAACGCCATCTACTACGCAGTAGACAACGGCGCGAGCGTGATCAACATGTCTTTCGGTAAAGGTTACAGCCCGCAAAAATGGTATGTTGACCAGGCTATGCGTTACGCTGCAGAGCATGACGTATTACTCGTACACGCTGCCGGTAATGATTCGGAAAACAACGACACCGACCCGAACTTCCCGAATGATATGCTGGCAAAACCAGTGAAGAAGGGCCTGTTCAAAAAAGAGAAAAACGTTACGACCTGGATGGAAATCGGTGCGCTCTCCTGGAAAAGCGGAGAAAGCCGCGTAGCCAAATTCAGCAACTACGGCAAAGCCAATGTTGACCTGTTTTCGCCTGGCGTAGCCATCTACTCAACCGTTCCTGATGGCAAATACGGCAATGCACAAGGCACTTCTATGGCTTGCCCTGCAGCAGCCGGTGTTGCCGCCATTCTCCGCTCGTACTATCCTGAACTGTCAGCCGTACAAGTAAAAAGCATCATGGAGAAGTCGGTCAATCAGCAGTCTGGCGAGGTGTTCAAACCCGGCACGACTGAAAAAGTAGCCTTCACCGAATTGTGCGTGAGCGGCGGTACTGTCAGCGCAATTAATGCCGTTGAAATGGCTGAAAAAACAAAGGCTAAAAAGAACAAGAAAGCCGTTTGGCGCGATGCAGGCATGGGCAAATTGAAGAAAAATACCATGGCCAAACAGCCACGCGCTTAATTAAAAGGTTGATGAAAAGTGGATGATCGCATGAGTATCCACACATTCATCGCTGTTTTCAAACCATAAAAAAGCCGCCTCGCGATATTTCGTCGAGGCGGCTTTTTTTGTGGCCGTTGTTTATGAAAACCTGCAAAAGCCAGGCGGGTTTTTATTTTAAAACTAATAAACTTTTTAAAACAAAAAATTTATTTTGTAATATTGCACGGCCATTTGGCGAAATCACTCAATAAAAATCTTTTATCATGACAGAAAGAAAAACGAACTGGCTGGCAATTGCCGCATCTGCAGTAGCAGGTATGTTTATCGGCTTTCTATGGTACGGCGCTATTTTTCAACAACAATGGATGGCCGGAAACGGCATCACCATGGAAGGTGAAAAATTCCTGAAAAACGGCGCGGAGATGGATATGTCTGCCACGCCCATGATTTTCAACACCATTGCTATGGTGGTTTATGCCCTGCTCATCAACTGGTTGGTCGGCAAGGCTGGCAGCAAATCCTGGATGGATGGTGCGATGGTCGGCGGTGCGGTTGGATTGATTGGCCTGATTGGCGTGTACATCGGCAATATATTCGCCGGTAACCCGTCAAGCCTTTCTATGGTAGATGGCTCTTATAATCTGGTCGTATTTACCCTGATGGGTGCTATTTTGGGCGGCTGGCAGAAGAAATGAAGGTAACAACCGCGAAAGACGCAAAAAGCGCAAAATATTGATTGCTTTTAGCGTCTTTCGCGGTTAATTCGATTAAAAGTAACCAGTTAAAACTAAAACTCTCACCCTCAATTCCTCAACCCGGCCTGCCCTTCAAAGAAATAATCATACCCTCGAAACAACTTGCCCATGACGCGTTGCTGCGTCAGCATAAAAGCGCTGGTATCGTCAATAGCTGTGAAATAGCGGTTAATCTGTTGCTTGGGTACGCCGCCGAGTGTGGTGATTTCGTATTCATCAGGCCAGAATGTTGCCTTGCGAGTGACGCCATTGGTCTTTTTCAGCGTGACGATGGCAAAAGGCACTAACGACATAACCGAATCTTTTTTGGCAAAACCGGACTCGTGGGCTTCCGCGATCAAGGATTCAAAATTCAGCAAATAAGCCTCAGGAACGCCTTTGCGGGGTGGTGTCGGCTTGGCAGGCGTCGTGCTGAACAAGGGCTTTACCTCATACTGTGCCGAGCCTGTTTTTTCCAGTCGGAAAGATTGACTCTTCTTCTGCGGATACTCGATACTGACAGACTGTATTTCTTCCGGATTGACCGAAAAAACCGAACGCGAACGCCATTCGTCGTCGCCCAATAGGTAACGTACCCGAATCTGGCCGGTAAAATGTGGCAGGTGAACAATGTAAGGCTGCTCGCTGCCTTCCATAATCATGTAGGTGCCGCGCTCGTCGAACGTGACGCCACCGACATAGTAGCACTTGATTTTTTTGTCGCTCTTGTCATAAATCTCCACCTTCAGTCCTTCCGCCGCCAGGCTTTTAATGATATGTTCTTCCGAAGCCTTGGGCGGAATGACTTGCACTTGTACCCGTTTGATTGTTTCAAGGAGCGTCTTGACAGCCGTGGGGCGAGCCTCCCACTTGTCGTTGTACATCCAGACATCATCTTTATTGAGGGTGAGTTTGGCTGTTTTTCCGCTTCTGTCGGCGATAAATATCTTGCCAATATCCTCTGTGTTCGGAACGGCAAAATCCATGTCCCACGATTGGACAGAGCTATCAGCATTCTTTTTTTTCTGATTAACGGCGTACCAGGTGACCCCGCCGAGCGCAACAAACAGCAGCGCGAGGAGCAATGTTTTTTTCATTGAAAAGAGTGGTATAAAATTGGGCGTTTAAGGTTTACCCGAATTTTTACAAAAGGTGAAATAAGTCAGGTTTACGATCTGAATGAGGCCAAAGCAATTGACATCATAGCAGTTGCGCAACAGAAATACGCAACGCGCACAAACCAACCGCAAAAAAACAGACATTTGCAGAATATAACAACCGCCATCTACTGAAGATGGTTTTTCATTTAGCGATTATGGCCTGGATTGCTCTGGAAGGTATGCGTTTTCACGCGCGACATGGCGTTTATCCCGCCGAACGGGTTATTGGCAATGAGTACATTGTTGATATCCGTATCCGAACAGGTATTGCCAAGGCGTCGGCCAAAGACGATCTGGCAGAAACCATCAATTATGAAACGGTTTACCAGGTGTGCGCGCTGGAAATGAGTCAGCCACGTCAGTTGATCGAAACCGTTGTTTCCAGCA
>JADZBJ010000372.1 GCA_020852155.1 Saprospiraceae bacterium
CCGAAGCTGTCGGGTTGTAAATTTCAATCGCCTTGTTGTTGCTTGATCCCTCTACATATTCAGAGATAAACAACTCCGTACAAGGAGCAGTGACGGCAGAAATAGTGAAGTTGACATTAGATACATCAAAAAAGATGTTGTTTGAGCAACGCACCCAAATACGAGCCGTCGTGGTATTGATGTTGGGCATCGTCACACTTTGCGTTCCGTCGTTAGGCGTAGCCGAAGCCAGGGTGGTAAACGTTGCGCCACCATCAGTGGTCAACAAGATATCCACGTTGGCGCAACTGATCGGTGCAGCCGTCGTGCCAGCCACATCCCAGGTCACTGTTTGAGTGGAATTGCCCGCATAACTCACCGCAGTATTCGGTGATGTTACCAAAAATGGTCCGGCAGCAGCTACTGTCGTTACCGTGTTGGAGGCTTCTCCGGTACAACCCGCTGTTGCAAAATTGTCGCGAGCCGTAACCCGGAAATTCATCGCGCGACCAATCGATGGCAATTCTTCCCAGGTCGGGTTGACATTGGCAAACAGATCGGTGAGGTTCGGGAAATAGCGCGTTGGTGACGCGACCGGATCCAGTGAGCGGAACATGGGGCCAGTCGTATTGGTCGAAGCTGGCGGCATGGTTTGCGCAGGAGAAGTCCATCCGTTAGTCTGGTCCCAACAATAGGTCAGGCTACCCGTTCCATCAGTTGCAGAAGCCGTCAGGAAAAACGGTGTAGAAATCGGAATGTTATAGTTATTTAAAGCCGTGACTGTCGGTGCGCTATTCGCAACGGTAACTTCTACATCGCAAGTGCGGGCTGCGACAAACGGCCGCATTTCAAACAAACTGGCTGTGCTGAAATAATCGTCGCTGTTCGGATGAACGTCTGGAGCGCAAATACCGGCATAACCCATGATGGTTGAGGCCGAACCCGGCTCAACTGCGGTTGCATCGTTCCGGTTACAGTTATTATACTGCGTGTGGTTGCCATTGAACTGGTGACCCATTTCGTGAGCCACATAGTCAATATCAAATGGGTCGCCTACCGGAGCGCCGCTACCGGTTACGCCCCTGGCTTTACTTGAATTGGAGCAAACCACGCCCAAACCAGCCAAACCACCCGAGTTCGTTCCGAAAACGTGACCAATATCATAATTGGCTGAACCGATAACGGCATCAGTATTGGTCTGATTTTCATTAATCATCGTATTGGGAGCGCCGTTCGTGTACGGGTCAGTACCTGCATTGGTGTAAATGATCAGGTTGTTGTTGGCAACGATAATCATGCGCGAAGCAACATCCTTTTCAAAAACGCCATTCACACGGTTCATCGTGGTATTCATCGCAGCCAACGCGAGCGCTACTGTGCCGCCGTGAAACGTGGTATATTCACCAGTGCCGGCGAGGGCCAAACGGAATTCATGGCGAATACCGCAATCGCCGACAAACTCGGCGCCGTCCACACGTTCTGCGGTGTTCGATATGGTGACCATATCTTCATCTACGGTGCAGGAAATCCTGTCGCCCGTATTTTTGACAAAGTCACGCTTGTAATAAGCGATATAATCCTGGGTGTTACCCGCAGCGTAAGGGTCAATGAAAACGCTGTTGCCGCCGCCATAAGTCATGGCGTGGAATCCGTGCGGCGTAACGTCCAGCTTCACCAGCATAGAACGCTGCGCTACATTGTAGCCTGTGTAAGTACGGATTTCAGGATACTGCGCGGCAAGGGCAGGCGCCATCACCGGAGAATACCAAATTTTGAAAGTACTGAACGTACCGTCGGGGTTAGGCAATGAAATTTCCTGGCCATTGTTGTCGGCATACAGGTTGGCTTCTTTGGGTGCATTGGCCAAATGAGCCGACATAGACGTCAGGTCAAGACGCACGGTCCGGTAGTGCTGCGGAACAATCAATCGCTGATTGTTTTCAGCAGCAATAGCCGATTCATTGATGTCTTGCCAGAAATTTTGAGTATTCTGCTGCGCTGTAAGGAGGGCAGGCATCATAGCGATGGCACAAAGAATACTAAATAGCGCCTTACTTGCCTTGATGGCAAGTGACAAGTGTAGAGTTCCTTTCATGAAATTAAAGATTATAAAAGCCTCAAACAAAAAATTGAAGGCATAAAATTTGCGGCAAAAGTAACGCCACAATTTGCTTTTTTAATAGCTCTCAGTATTAAATATTCCGCACATGTCCCAAACGAGCCAAAAACATGAGCCAGAATGCATGAAAATGCAATTTTTCAAAAAAATGTGCTTTTTTTTACTGTAAATACAAACTTTTCAGGAAACTTTCAGCGTCATATTTGCATTATACACAAATCGAATGCGGTGAAAACCATTGCACTCGCCTGGCGATGAACCAGCCCCCTTTTCTTATCATTAAAAACCTGCTCACTTCAGGCAGCGAATTCAACTGAAAACGCGCCTCATTGACAAGCATATTACAAAATTTTTTCGCTATGCGCCAGCTTAAAATTGCTCACAAAATCACCACCCGCGAAAGTCAGGCGCTGGACAAGTACCTGAACGAAATCAGCAAGCTGCCCATGCTGACGCCCGACGAGGAGGTGCGCCTGGCTCGTCGCATCCGCGAAGGCGATCAGGATGCGCTCGATGATATGACGAAAGGTAACCTGCGCTTCGTGGTTTCCGTAGCCAAACAGTACCAAAATCAGGGACTTAGCCTGTCTGACCTCATCAATGAGGGCAACGTGGGGCTAATCAAGGCTGCCCGTCGTTTTGACGAAACCAAAGGCTTTAAATTCATCTCTTACGCCGTCTGGTGGATTCGTCAAAGCATCCTCCAGGCTATTGTCGAAAATAGCCGTATTGTCCGTATGCCGGTCAACAAAGCCGGCTCATACAACAAGGTCAACGAAGCATATATCTCATTCGTTCAGGAATTCGAACGCGACCCGTCGGATGAAGAGCTGGCCGAATTGCTCGGTATGTCCGAACGCGAAGTCAACAACCTGCTGCGCAGCGGATCGCGTCACGTTTCGCTCGATGCGCCGCTGGGTGGCAACGAAGACGCCGACGCGACCATGCTCGACATGATGTCGCTGGAAGACGCCGCCGACCCGGATGCAGCCATCATGGAACAGTCGCTGCGCGATGAAGTAGCCCTTGGCCTGAATATTCTTTCGCCCAGAGAAATTGAGGTTGTGTCCTCCTATTATGGCCTGAACGGCTACAATGCCCTGACACTCGACGAGATCGCAGAGTTGTATGATCTCACTCGTGAACGCGTACGTCAAATCCGCGAACGCGCCATTCGCCGCCTGCGCAAACAACACAGCAACGAACTGAAAATGTACCTTGGTTAGTGAGTTATTAGTGGTTAGCGGTAAGTGATTAGTTTTTTAATTCAACAAGTTATGAAAACTAATCACTCACCGCTAACCACTAACCACTCATTCACTGGTTTGTCATTTTTTAGTTTGATGTGTACAGCGATGCCATGAAGTTTGCATCTTGCAAGCCTTTTCACAACTTAATTTTTGAACCATGGGTCGTTTATACTTTTCTATTTTGCTAATTGGCAGCATGTTCTGTGTAGCCCGGGCGCAAAAGCCTGCTTCTGCCAACATCATTTTACTGTCGCATGATTTTCAGCCGGGGCTTGATAATATTCCGCCTACGGACACCATGCTACCTGCGCCAAATGGCGATGACCAGCAATGGGTAAATTATGATGCCGACCTCCTTTTCGGCAATTGCCTGTTGAATGAAATAACACCTGGCGGCTGGTTTTGGGAAAGCGATTTAGGCGTACTTAATCCCAGTCAATCCAACAATTTCGCTGTCACCAGTTGTTCCTATCATCCCGATTTTCCCGATTTACCAGCGATGAACTGGCTCATTTTGCCGCCGTTGACCATTCCTGATACCAATTATTTTTTGAGTTGGAAATCGCTTTCCTTCTACGGCCCGCACTGGATGGATGGTTATAAGGTATTAGTATCCTCAACCAATAATGTCCCCGAATCCGGCGCCTTCACGGATACTATATTCAAGGCCGCAGAGATGATCTCCACTACCGTGAATTTCTCGCTTGATGTGAGTAAATATACTTTCTCGCCAGGTTACATCCACGCCGCCGCTTACACCGATACGAGTTATTATTTTAAAGATTTTTCACAAGGCCCGCCCTTTTACCACGGGCGCCTGGAACCTCATAAAGTCCGCCTGAAAAATTACGCCGGGCAAAAAATCTACATCGCGTTTTTACACGATTCCACCGACGACGACAAACTCCAGATTGACGACATACTCGTTGCCCAGAAAACAACTTCGCAAACGCCTGATTTTCAGTTATTAAATCAGTTTCAGGTGTTTCCCAATCCGGCAAATTCCAGCGCGTGGTGTACTTGGGAATTGGCTGCGCCCATTCATGTCACACTTCAACTTGCCGACGCAACAGGACAGGTTTTGCAGGAAATATCATTACCTGCGCAATCATCGGTGAACTATCGTTTTGATGTCTCTGCCCTGCCGTCAGGTATGTATTACTGCACCCTTTCCAGTGCACAGGGTAAAGCCGTCAGGAAACTGGTGGTGACCAGGTAATTATACTGCTTATTGTTTCATCATCATACCATCCCCCTCCCATGAAGCATTTGCTCACTTTTTTGCTTGTTACGATCACCAGCACAGCCTTGTGGGCAACGCACAACCGCGCGGGCGAAATCCATATTGAACAAATCGGCCCGCTAACCATACGGGCGACCATCATTACCTGGACAAAAACCAGCAGCGTCAATGCCGACCGCGATACCCTGAATATCTGTTGGGGCGACGGTACACCCTGCGAACCGGTACTCCGCTCGAATGGCGGCGGCTCGGGCGTACCATTAGCCAACGACATCAAGTACAATACGTATGTGGCGATACACACTTTTGCAGGACCGGCCACCTATCGCATTTCCATGACCGACCCTAACCGTGTGGGCGGCATTATCAATGTCAATCCACCGGCTTCGGATAATGTGCCTTTTCACATTGAAACGATCTATACCTTCCAGGATCAGCAATTTGGCGGAAGCAACACAACACCCTACTTGCTGCAACAGCCTATTGATACCGCCTGTGTCGGGCGCGTGTTCAAGCACAGCCCGAATGCATACGACAAGGATGGCGACAGCCTGTCTTACAAGTTTATTGTACCGCTTTTTGCCGTAGGCGGACAGGTACCCAACTACACCTTTCCGAATCAGGTAGGCGGCGGGAATAATTCACTGAGCATTAATGTCCATACCGGGGAAATTATCTGGAATAGCCCGGCCGTGGAAGGCGACTACAACCTGGCGTTTATCGTCATCAGCTGGCGCAATGGCGTACCGATAGACACGACTATTCGCGACATGCAGATTTTCGTGGAAAAATGTAATAATAATCCGCCCGTAGTCACCTCCAAAAGCAAGGTTTGCGTCATCGCCGGTGATACGCTACGCCTGGATGTATCGGCCACCGACCCGGATAATGGCCAACTGGTGCGACTGTCTGCCATTGGCGGGCCGCTCACCTCTGTGGTCAGCAAGGCTACTTTTACCGCACCGGCTACTGCGCAAACACCGCCCGTAAATGGCTTTTTTGAATGGCCCACGGTCTGCGAGCACATTTCCAACCAACCTTATTCGGTCGTTTTCAAAGCAGTAGATTCACTGTCAAAGCCTCAGTTGGCCGACCTGAAAATACTGGAAATCGAAGTCATAGGCCCGGCGCCAACAGGCCTGGATGCTACGAGCGGTCAGGGATTTATTGAACTCTCGTGGGATAACCCTTACGCTTGCGAAGATGCCGCCGACAATTATTTCCTGGCATTTTCGGTGTGGCGTCGGGAAAGCAGCAATCCATTCATACCAGATACTTGCGAGACAGGTCTGGCAGGGCGCGGCTATACGCGCATTGTTTTTGCCACAAAACAGGTTCAAAACGGGCGATATTACTTCAAAGACAATAATGTCAACCAGGGCATCACGTATTGCTACCGAATTGTAGCCATGTTTGCCCGGCGTTCGGCGGGCGGGTATCCTTACAACATCGTCGAGGGGCAGCCTTCGGCTGAAGCCTGCGCCCAATTGCCTCGTTCACTGCCCATCATTACCAACGTATCGGTTGAAAGCACCGATCCGACCAACGGACAAATGGAAATACGCTGGTCGAAACCCCTGGCTTCTGACCTCGATACTGTGATTAACTTCGGCCCTTACCGCTATCAACTGTTGCGTGGCAATGGGTTTTCGGGCGGAGCGCTGACGGCCGTTCCCGGCGCATCATTTGTCGCCAATCAGTTTTGGCAAGCCAACGATACCATTTTCAGGTTTGATACAGGTTTGAACACAACCAGCCAACCCTATCATTATGCCGTTGCATTTTACGTGAAGGGCGATCAAACGCCTCTGGGCAATACCAACACTGCTTCATCTGTCTTTTTAAATGTCAACTCCACCGACCAAACCAACCTGCTTTCATGGGAGCACAAAGTGCCCTGGAACAATTACCGATACGACGTTTACCGAAAAAATGACCTGACGGGCCAGTTTGACAGTATCGGCAGCAGCGATACGCGCGCTTATGCCGACCGCGGTCTTGTGAATGGCAAAGAGTACTGTTACCTTGTCAAAAGTGTCGGGACTTATAGCGTCGGCGGGTTGGCCAACCCACTCATCAACTGGTCACAGGAAGATTGCGGCGTGCCCATTGACACGATTCCGCCTTGCCCGCCCATGCTGACCGTTACTAACCTGTGCGACCAGCCTGACGCAGACGTGGACGGCCCTCCTTTCGTCAACCAGTTGTCGTGGACCAACCCGAATGTTACCTGCACCGGCACCGACGATGTCGTTCAGTATCGAATCTGGTCGGCCAGCGCCGAAGGGCAGCCCTTAACGCCATTTAAAACAGTAGAAGGCGCCACCGCGCTTCAGGAGGCTATTTCGGGACCTGAACTGGCCGGATGTTTTGCTGTTTCGGCGCTTGACTCGGTCGGCAATGAAAGCGCGCTGAGTAACATCGTTTGCAAGGATAATTGCCCGCGCTACGAGTTGCCTAACACATTTACCCCTAATGGCGACGACGCCAATGAAACATTCAGGCCATTCCCGGGTTATCGTTTTGTTGAAAGCATTGATTTACAGGTTTTTAACCGCTGGGGAAACCTTGTTTTTTCTACTACAAATCCTGAAATCAACTGGACTGGCGAGAACCAGCAAGGGAATGCGCTGGCTGAAGGAACTTATTTTTATGTTTGCCGGGTGTACGAACGACGGGTTACCGGCACCGTGCTCCGACCTGATGTATTCAGTGGTTATATTGAACTGATTCGATCAGGTAACTAAGGGATTTCCCCGCTTGCTACCAAACAATACTATGTCTGTGCCAATGAATAACCGGATTTTTCCGCTCATACTGCTATGGTTGATACACACTTGCGGCAGCCATGCTCAATCTGTTGTGATTTCGGATGGCCTGTCGTTGCGCAACGACTACGGCTATGAGTTGATCGGGCGACTGCGCGACCGA
>JADZBJ010000373.1 GCA_020852155.1 Saprospiraceae bacterium
CGGTGATACGTCAGGACTTTGATGGCATCTTCGCTTTCGCCGCTGCCCTGCGCATCGAGGTCGCGCTCGGCCACTTCATTGACCCAAAGCAAAAAACCGCCCAATGAAGCCGCCGAATGCAGGCGTTGGCAGGCAGATTCATAATCCAAAGCCATTCGACGCAGTCGGTCGAGGTTGTCTAATCGTTGCTGCTCGGCGCCCATTTGAGCGACTAAGCGACGCAAATCCAGTTCTTCAATCACCAGCGTCAGGATTTCGGATGCCGACAAATCGGCGGTACGCGTACGCAACTGAAAAAGTTGTTTCAGGTAGTCGTTGTCCTGCGCCCAGCGCAGCCCGGCGTCTTGTTCATGCGCCAGAAATTGCAGGCGTTCATTGACTAATGTTTCCAGGTCTGAGCCGCCGGTCAAGACCAGAATTTCGGCAATGCTGAGGGAGTCAGAAGGCGTTAGTAAAAATTTCAGGCAGGCCAGCGTCAGTTTGGCTTCAGCAGTTTCCAGAAGGCCGTTGCGCGAAATGGCCGCTTTCAGGCCGATCTGGTGCAGGGCGTTGGCCATGTTTATACATTCTGTATTGGAGCGACACAATATCGCAATGTCGCCGGGGCGCACAGGCCTCGTTTGGTTGCGTTTTTTATTGAAAACGGCGACTCCGCGTTCGAGTGTGGTTTTGATTTGCTCCGCAATACAGAGTTCAAGCCACGGCGAACCGGGCGTCCTCCGTTCGTCCATTTCGGAACGAAAATGCCAGTGTACCAGCGCCCGCCCAACGCCGTCGGGCAAAGGGTCGGGGTCGGAAACGGCAGGTTCCAGCACGACCTGTTCAGGAGGCATCTTGTCAAAAGCGCGGGTAAAAATGGCATTCGACGCGCGCACCAGATCAGGTCGGCTGCGCCACGATTTTTTCAGGATATTTTCAGGTTTTACGCCGCCGGTAGCGTCAATGATGGCCTGCATGAGCGCCGGTTCTGCTCCCCGGAATCCGTAGATACTTTGCTTGGGGTCGCCGACCCAAATGGAGTGCTTAGCCAGACGGCTCAGGCGCAGGAAAATGTCTAATTGAATCGGCGAAGTGTCCTGAAATTCATCTACGAGCAGCAGATCAAGTTCCTGGCGGAGGGTTTCGCAGACTTCAGGCAGTCGGAGCAGTTGACTGACACGGGTTTCCATGTCGGTGTAGTCAATCAGTCCGCGGCGTGTTTTGTAGCGTTCGTATTCGCGGAGGGCATCGGCGGCGATGTCGAACACCATGTCCATGAACTGCCGGATGTCTTCGCGGAATTGCGGATGCTCGTCGTGGCTCAGGGCGAGTTGTTGCAAATCAGCCATCAGATCGGTGCTTTTGGCACTCACTTTAGTCTTGCTGATTTTGACCCATTCGTGCCAATAGAGTTCGCCGCGCGTTTTGAGTTGTCGTTGAAATCCGAGCAAGGTTTCGACGGCATCGCGGGTGACTTTGGTGGTGTCGGCTTCGTTGTTTTCGAGGGCGGCAACGGTTTGGTCAATGGCGGATATCAGGCGATTGTTCCACACGACCGGATTGGTTTCAGAAACGGGCGTCAACAACCGTTCGAAGGCTTCCCAGGAGCGTTTTTTGCTGATTTTCAGGATTTTTTCATCAAAATTATTGCCCCTTGCTACGTCAGTCAACTGCCGGATGTCGCGCCGCCAGTCGTAGGCTTGCGAAGAAGAATAGCCCTGTTTGGTCAGTCCCAGGCGGTCGGCTAGCAGGTTCATTTTTTCGATACGTTCTTCCGAAAGTACCTGAGCCAGTGATTCGTTGAAGAGGCGCTGTTCGTCGCCATCAGCGATGATTTCTACCAAAGGTGAAACGCCGGCCTCGAAGGCGAAACGTTGCAGGAGTCGGGTGCCGATGCTGTGTACTGTGCCGATGAGCGCTTCGCCGAGTTCGTTGGCTTGTTCGGTCATGCCCGCTTCGAGCAGGCGTACCCGCACGCGTTCCTGAAGTTCGGCGGCGGCTTTTTTGGTAAATGTGGTGGCCAGAATACCGGCCGGTCGAACGCCGTTTTTCAACAAATCCACCATACGCCCGGTGAGGGTGTAGGTTTTGCCGGAGCCTGCTCCGGCTGAAAGGACTTCGATAGATAATTCGGGTGAAGGATTGGCCATGCTTGAAGAGTACAATACGTGCGACGACCGGCGAAAGGTCGGGAAAAAGAGAAAAGAACGGCTGCTTGGATGCTGTGCTGCACCGCCTGTAAAGTGTATTTCAATATTGGATTAACCCTCACTTTTGATCAATTCGATCATGAAAACAAACTTAGTCCGAAGGTAAAAGGTGGGGTTGGGTTATAATTTTGACACTGCTTGTACTATCCGTTTTTTTACTTTTTCCCACGTTACCTTTTTATCCAATACCCCAGGTAATGCCTGGGGTTCGGCATCCTCAAACCAAGCAAGGCTTTTGATGACGTGAAAAAGCGTGGAGTGCTGATATTTTTGGCTGTATAAATCCAATATTTCCTGCAAACTATACTGTTCCAACAAATAATAAAGGTCGTAAAAATCCTTTTTGCTGCCGCGTCCGGCAATGGCATCTATCTTCATAGGTGCAATATCTGCTATGGATAACAAACGAATCCCATCTATGACCCTGACAGGCTCTGCAAACGAATATTTGAAACGGATGAAATCTACTTTTATATCTTCGATATCACTAATCAGGCTACCCTTTGTCTGGATTTTTGGAATCATGCGGTAGTCTTTTTGCAAGTTCTCCAACAATAAATCAGTATCTATGTCCGTGACCGAGAACAGATCGAGATCAATAGATTTTCGATGCCCAATCTGTAGGGCAAGGGCAGTGCCTCCTACCAATGTAAATTGCTCTAAATACGTTTTTGACATCAGGGACTTCAATAGTCCCAATGTGAGGGGTTCGATTGTCGCCAATTGTAGCATCGCATTTCTGTTAAAGGTATTTTGAAATAAATACTGCTGAATTGCTCAGTCCGCTTATCCAAATAGCGAATTTTTTTCACTATTTCGATGATTCTTTCCCGTCCGTAATAAACCAAAATCATTTTGAAATCTTCCCAACTGCCCCGGTTCAATACTTTTTCGACAACGTGCATGGCGTGCTTCTCAAAATCCAGCTGCGACTTGTCCACGTCCCAAAAAAGCGACGCACTAAAATCTTCAACTTTCAGTTCCTTTTTCATTGCGCTTAATTTTATACCCTGATTTAAGTGATTTTGAAGATTTCCATGATTGATTTTCCTGATTTTCAATGATTTACAGACGCGAGTTGTTCAAAACCACTTTGGGTTGACAATAATATTTTCGACTTTTTACAAACCGTAAAGGTAGTAAACTAAACAAAAACGGCGGCAAACCGCCGTGTGGGGCAAAGCCCCAAATTTTGCACCTTATCTATCGTATTTTTTTATCATACTTGGTTTTGTATTTATTGGTGATAACGCAGGCTTGTTTCAAACTTTATGCTTGATCTGCCGTTTTGCGCACTATGTCGTTGTCTTCTGCACCCAAATCAATTGTCATTGCCGGCGCCGGTTTGTCCGGTCTGACCCTCGCACTGGAACTTTCGCGTCATGATTTTTTTCAGGAAACGGACATCATCCTGTTGGATCGCGACAGCAAACAGCGCAACGACCGCACCTGGTGTTTCTGGGCCAGGTCGGAAGAAACGCTGCCGCCGGTCGTGTATAAACGCTGGTCGCAATGCCGTTTTTTTGCCCATGACGGCGAAGTCGGGATGGATATTCGCCCTTACTATTATCACATGGTGCGCGGTATTGATTATTACCAGTGGGCTTCAGAAACGCTTGGGAAAGCGCCCAATGTCCGCCGCATTCAGTGCCATATTCTTGATCTGGAAACGCATTCGGGAGCGGTCATCACCGACCAGGGGACGTTTCAGGGTGATTGGGTGTTTAATTCGGCTTTATCACCCGTGGCTTTTTCGCCGACCTTACCCGGACTTTGGCCTGAATCGCCTACAACGGTGCGGGCGGGCGGTGGCGACATACCGGGGCGATACGTTCACTTGCTGCAGCACTTCAAAGGCTGGATGATCGAAACGCCAAAACCAGCGTTTGATCCCGATCAGGTGTATTTCATGGATTATCGAATTGAACAGGGAAACGATACCCGGTTCGTTTATGTGTTACCTTTGTCGGCCTCAACAGCGCTGGTGGAATACACGCTTTTTTCGTCATCGCTGTTGACCCCGGAAGGTTACGATGCAGCGCTTAAGGGATATATCGAGGGCATTTTAGGGATACAAGATTACTCGGTAACGGAAACGGAATTTGGCATCATTCCGATGACTGATTTTCCGTTAAGTCCTGAACCGGACGGCAAGGTTTTTCACATTGGCACGACGGGCGGTTTTGTGAAGGCTTCGAGTGGCTACGCTTTTTTGCGAACCCAGCGCCGAATCAGGCAGTTTGTCGCTCAATGGGTGGCAACCGGTCAGCCGGACGCTCGTACCATGATATCACGCTGGCATTATCGCTTTTTTGATTCAGTCATGCTGCGTGTTTTAAAGGAAAACCTCGTGCCGGGTCACGCTTTTTTCAGTCGTCTTTTTCAGCGATTGCCAGCGCCATTGGTATTTCGTTTTCTGGATGAGGACGCTACACCGGGTGAAATCGTCAGACTGCTCAGCGCGCCGCCAACATGGCCTTTTTTGAAAACGGCCATCAAGCGTTTCTGGCGATGACGACAGGCTGGAAAACCGCCAACGGTTGAGCGAAGACATCCAAAACTTTTCGAAACTATGCTGTTTACTGATCTTCTTGCCCACCAGCTGCCTTATAAATCCACGTTGCCGGGCATATTCATCGGCGTGGTGCTGGGTATTTTATTAGCCACCTTGTTTGGCTGGGGCCTCGCGGCGATTCTGGGTCGGAAATTTTTATTCAACCTGGGTTGGGGGCTTGCTGCGGCGTTCATCGGGCTTTTGGGCGCTGTTATCGGCGATGCAAAATCAGCCACCAAACGAGGACTTGACGACCGGGAAATGATCGTTTCCAGGCGCATCTTCGGCGAGGCGATTGATTATTCAAAAGTAAAACTTCGTCTGGGCACACGCCTGATGAACTGGCCCAAACGAAGTATGAGCCGAACGCCGGGTAACACCATTTACTTTTCAAAAAAATACAGCAATCCGGCTGTGTCGGATACCATGCTGTATGCTACGTACGAGGACTTGCTGGTGCATGAAATGACGCACGTTTGGCAAACGCAGCATAACATCGGTTTGGGTAAAAAACTAAAAACGGCTTTTCGCGTCATGCTCAACCGCAAAAAACCCTACGATTACGGCGGATTCAGAGGACTATTCAAGGCGTATAATCAGGATCGGCATTTCAGGGATTTTAACACCGAGCAACAGGGAAGGCTGTTGGAACATTATCATTGCTGCGTTTTTCATCAGGAATACAGAAAAGACAGCATGACGAACAATTGTTATTTGTGGCAACATTTCGCGCGTCAGGTGATGTTCAACAACGGCTATCACATCGAGCGCGATACATTTCCGGGGGGAAGGTAATGGGGGGAAGGTTAAAGGCTGAGGGTGGAAACTTCCTGCTGCTACGTTTTGTTATACGCTTTTCATCAAACCACATTCAATCACTCATTCACCCAATCACTCATTCACTCATTAATATGACATTAGAAGAAAGAATCAACGACGACCTGAAAACAGCCATGCGCGCCAAAGACGAAGTGGGTTTGCGCGGTATTCGCGCGATCAAGAGCGCTATTTTATTAGCAAAAACAGACGGTTCGGGTGCGGCAATTGACGAAGTGCGCGAGATGCAAATACTCCAGAAATTAGTCAAAACCCGCCAGGAGTCTATGGACATATACCTGAAAAACAATCGTCCTGAACTCGCTAAAACCGAGGAGGAAGAAATCGCCGTTATCCGTCGTTATCTGCCGGCTATGCTCGAAGGCGATGAACTCGAAGCGATCGTTCGTCAGATCATTGCCGACACCGGCGCAACAAGCGCTAAAGACATGGGAAAAGTCATGGGCGTCGCCAGCAAACAACTGGCCGGAAAAGCCGAGGGAAGGGCTATTTCAGAGGCGGTGAAAAAACTGCTCAACTGACAAACCTCCCCGGATGTGCGTTGAGGATTTTCAGTCAGCAACCAAAATGAATTGTTGGTGAATTGGCATGAAAATCCTCAAAATGCCATAACGCAAAATTTTTGCACGGCTGACACATACTCAAAACAAAAGGATCGCGTTCTTAGGCTGAATTTTAACATTTTATCGTGGGCGACTTAACCCCGGTTGCCACTTATCAGATTCAGCAACTCTCAACTACCGATCCTATTCCCATGGCAAGTACCAAGTACAAAATACTACTCGTAGAAGACGACCAGAATTTCGGTGATGTCCTCAAGTCTTATCTTGAAATGAACGACTTCGATGTCACACTGGCCGTTGACGGCGTTTTAGGGCTTGAAGCCTTCCGCAAAAACAGCTTCGATCTGTGCGTTTTCGATGTTATGATGCCCCGCAAAGACGGCTTCACACTGGCGCGCGAAGTGCGCGAACGCAATCAAGAAGTGCCCATCATTTTCCTGACCGCCAAAACGATGAAAGACGACGTTTTGCAAGGTTTCAAAATCGGCGCAGACGATTACATCAGCAAGCCTTTCGTTTCAGAAGAATTGCTGATGCGCATACAGGCAATACTGAAACGCGCACACAAGCACGACCCGCGCGACGACCAGCGCGAATACCGCATCGGGAAATTCCATTTCGATTATACCCTGCGTACACTTACCCTGACCGACGCCTTGCCCGGCGACGAAAATCAGTGGAAGTTAAGCCCTAAGGAGGCCGAACTGCTCAAACTTTTCTGCAAATACATGAACGATGTGACGCCTCGCAGCGAAGCACTGACGCGCATCTGGCATGAAGACAACTATTTCACGGCCCGCTCCATGGACGTTTTTGTGACCAAACTCAGAAAATATCTTTCCAAGGATTCGGCCATCGAAATTGTCAATATTCACGGCAATGGTTTCCAGTTGCTGGTACGCGAAATGGCCTCTTAGGCCCCACCAAAATTTCAAATTTCAAATTTCAAATTTCAAATTGTACATTTTTCTTATTTGAAATTTGAAATCTCCCATTTGAAATTTGAAAAGTACCCTTGCTGATTAACTCATTATATGTACCCCCCCATAGCGAGCCACTCCGATTTTTCGGGGTGGCTCGCCTCGTTTAAGCAGGCTTTTCCCGGGCAGGTGTTTTTCAATCCAAAAAGATTGCGCAAATAACCTCATTTTTGCCGCCGTTAAAAATTCATGCACCTATGGCAGACAATAACCTGAT
The DNA here is from genome assembly GCA_020852155.1 of Saprospiraceae bacterium. Taxonomy (GTDB): domain Bacteria; phylum Bacteroidota; class Bacteroidia; order Chitinophagales; family Saprospiraceae; genus M3007. Next base: position 7,341 of record JADZBJ010000373.1, read on the forward strand.
TTATGGACACCACCCGGTGGTAGAGGCTATCCAGTCTGGCCAGGCTGTGGAAAAAGTATTTTTTCAACAAGGCGTCAGGGGCGAAACGGAAAAGGAAATCCGTTTGCTGACCCGCGAGCATGGTATTCCTCTTCAGGTCGTACCCAAGGAAAAACTCAATAAAATGGTGCGCGGAGCGCATCAGGGCGTCGTGGCCTTTTTGGCCCTGATTGAATTTCAGTCGCTGGAAGACGTCGTACTTCAGGCCCTTGAACAAGGTCAGAATCCGCTGCTGGTGTTGTTGGATAGCATCACTGATGTTCGGAATTTCGGCGCCATCTGCCGCTCTGCCGAATGTGCCGGCGCTTTAGCGGTCGTCGTGCCGCAAAGCGGTTCTGCCCCGGCCAATGAAGAGGCCATGAAAGCCTCGGCTGGCGCACTGGCGCGTATGCGTATTTGCCGGGTCAGAAGTCTGTTCAGCAGCGTTGAGTGGCTGCAACAATCAGGTATTCAGGTGGTGGCCACGGCATTGAGCGATCGCGCAGTACCGCTGTACAAAGCCGATCTTTCCGGCCCGGTGGCTATTTTGATGGGTTCGGAAGGCGACGGCGTGCATCCGAAATTGCAAAAAATGTCAGATGCCGTAGTGAAAATTCCACAGGCCACGGATTTTGACTCCTACAACGTCAGTGTGGCGGCAGGCATCGTGCTGTATGAGGCCCTGCGACAAAGAGCGATTGATTGATTCGATTGTTTCGATTAAATCCGATTGATTCAATTTTTCACCACGAAGGCACGAAGGATCACGAAGAGACACTAAGAAAATCCGCGTAAATCAAAAGAAATCCGCCAAATCCGCGTTCCAAAATCCGCGTTATCCGCGTCACAGTTTTAACGAATCACGCAACGGAGAAAAGGAGTTGGCATTTTGCGACCAGTAAGCCTCCATCCGGCTCGCTTTTAATGTGCCTTTGCTCGACATACGGGCGTTGTCCATTTCTTCCCAACCCAGAATTTTGTGCGGGAAAGCCGCTTCAAACCGAATGCTCAGGGCGCGGGGCAGCCCTTCATAATTCACGCGCAGGGTCCACTCTTTTTCGGTTTTATCCATTTGAATATCGGCATTTTGGGCCACAAAAGCCTTGTGTCGCAGGCGGCAAAAAACGGCGGACGGTAACACTTTTTGCACGCCAGTCGGAATGGCAGCCGGATTGAGGCGAATACGATTCCAGAGTTCGTCTTCCAGCAGTGCGGGTTCGCTCATACGGTCTTCATCGCCTTCGGCTTCAAAGTAACTGAACGACCGCGCGCGACGCTGGCCGTTGTCAGACAGGTTGGTCTGAAAAAACACCTGACCACACCAGTCCTGCACCGTGCAAGTGCTTTTCAGGGCAGGGGTTCCATCAATCGGACAAAACACTGATTGCATAATGGAATAATCATAGATGCCTGTTTCGAAACGGCGAAGGCTGTTCAGTTTCAATACCGGAGCGCGGTCTGCGCCCGCCGACGCAGCATCATCCAGTTTAACCTGCTTTTTACGACTAAAATCTTCAGTCACAAAAACGTTGACCTGTTCGGCCTGACGCATTTCGCCATATCGTTCCTGCTCAACCGAGTACACGCTCAACTCCGCTTTGCCCTGATACCAGTATTCATTAAAACCCGACGCGAGTGGTAGCGCCTGCACTGCCGGCGTCGCGACAGCGGCGGCCTGTGTCGTGGGTGTTTCGGTTTTGGGTGTGCAATACAGGAACAAGCCCGTACAGATCAGCAGGAGAATTGAAAATATGCGCATGAGAAAGTCGTCGTGACGTATGTTTGAGCAGTAAAATTATCGAACTTCATGCAGGATTTACGCCTTATTGCCGCGCATTTTTTTGAAATAGAACAATGGCTCGATGCCGCTCCGTTTGGCAATGGCAATATTAACGATACCTGGCGCGTGCGTTTTTCGAGAAACGGCCAGACTGAAAACTGGATTTTGCAACGCCTGAATACCCGTGTTTTCAACGATCCGCAAACGCTGATGCGCAATACATCGGCGGTTTGCCGGCACCTGGTCGCTTCCGACGATTACCCCTACGCCGTCATTCCGCCCAAGCCCGCGCGCAATGGCGACTTGTTGGTTCAGGACAGTGATGGATTGTACTGGCGCGCTTTTTTATTCTACGACAACACCTACGCGCCCGAAAACGATACTTCGCCCGAACTGGCGTACAAAGCCGCCTGCGCCTACGGTGCATTTGCCCGTGCGCTGCGCCATTTCCCCGCGCAAGAACTGACAGAAGTTATTCCGGGGTTTCACGACACCTTGCGCCGATGGGCGGTTTTTGAAAAAATATTATTGGACGATCGTGTCGGTCGCGCCGCGCATGTCGGCCCTGAAATAGAACAACTGCGCAGGCTCAAGCCTGTTTTTGAACAAATTGACAGCCTGAAAAAAAGCGGACGGCTCCCGCTGCGCGTCACGCACAACGACAGCAAGGCTGGTAATATCCTTTTTGACCGCACCACGCACCAGGCCATCGCTGTCATTGATTTTGACACGGTTATGCCGGGCACTTTGCTGGCCGATTTTGGCGACATGGTGCGCAGTTTTGGCCCCGACCGCCCTGAAGGCAGCGGCAGTGAAGCCTACCTGAGGCGCGATGTACTCATGGCCTTGCGCGACGGATTTCTGAGCCAGACCGATAATTTTCTGACTGACGACGAGCGCAATAACCTTGGACTGGCTGCGCAATGGATCATCGGCGAGCAAGCGCTGCGGTTTCTGACGGACTATCTGGATGGCGACCAATATTTTAAAATTACCCACCCGGAGCATAATCTGGAGCGCACACGCAATCAACTCTCCCTGCTTCGCGACAGTGATGCTACCTTTGCCGACATTTTTTCAAGCAGTCGTCAAGTAGTTTTGAACGAAACGCGTCTGTAAATCCTTGAAAATCAAGAAAATAAATCCTGAAAATCTTAAAATCACTTAAATCGGGGTAGCATGGCAAGAAAGCAATTGATACTGGAAAACGTCAGTATCCACGGTGTGGCAGATCGAGGCACGGGTGTCGGCAAAACGCCCGAAGGGCTGACGGTTTTTGTCGAAGGCGCCGTCCCGGGCGATGTGGTGGATGTATTTGTTCAGAAAAAGAAAAGCGCATTTGCCGAAGGCAAAGTCGAGCGTCTGGTTACGCCCTCGCCCGACCGTCGCGAGCCGTTTTGCCAGCACTTCGACCATTGCGGCGGATGCAAATGGCAAAATCTGGATTACGCTGCGCAAATTCACCACAAAGAGCAGGTCGTACACGACGCTTTTGGACGTATTGCCAAAGTGCCTGTGCGTGAATGGCTGCCTATACTCGGCGCGCCACAGACAGAATTTTACCGCAACAAACTCGAATTCGGATACAGCAACAAACGCTGGCTGCTGGCTTCGGAAATTCAGGAAACACAGGTCAACCCGGACGAAAAAGCGACTTTCCAGCCCGGTTTGGGTTTTCACATTGCCGGATATTTTGATAAAATTCTGGACATACACCAGTGTTGGTTGCAAGCCGACCCTTCCAACGATTTGCGCAATGCCTGCCGCAGAATTGCCCTGGAACAGGGCCTGGAATTTTACAACCTCCGGGCGCATACGGGCATCCTGCGCAACCTGATGTTCCGCCTGACCACCACCGGCGAGATCATGGTGCTGGTGAGTTTTGCCAAACCCGACGAGAAAAAAATCGAGCGTTATTTATCGGCTATTCTGGCTGAATTTCCCGACCTGACGACCATCGTTTATTGCGTCAATCAAAAATTGAATGACACGGTTTTTGACCAGGAAATGATTACGTGGCACGGCCCCGGTTATGTTGTGGAAAAATTAGGCGATTTGAAATTTATCATCGGGCCAAAATCCTTTTTCCAGACGAACACCCGTCAGGGCCAGAATTTGTACGATGTAGCGGCTGAATTTGCAGGCCTCAGCGGGCGCGAAAACGTGTACGACCTGTACACGGGCACGGGCAGTATTGCACTGTACCTGGCCCGACATTGCCGCGCCGTGGTTGGCATCGAAGAAGTGCCCGAAGCCATCGAAGACGCACATAAAAACATGGAAGCCAACGGCATTCAAAATGCTATGTTCTACGCCGGTGATGTCAAAAACGTGCTGTCTCCTGAATTCACAACACGACATGGCCGTCCGGATGTCATTATCACCGACCCGCCAC
>JADZBJ010000374.1 GCA_020852155.1 Saprospiraceae bacterium
AACTTCAAATAAGCATTTTCACCAATAACCAATTCATTATCTATTCATTATGAACATAAACGCCCGGCAGATTCCGGCCTATACCTTCATAATCCAGTCCATAACCCACGACAAATTCGTTGCCGATATCAAAACCAACATAATCTACCTGTACCGGAAATTCGGCAGCATCGGGTTTGCGTAGAAATGTAACGGTACAGATGGAAGCCGGCTCTTGCCCGCGAAGATGATCCAGGAAAAAATGGAGCGTTCGGCCCGTATCAATGATGTCTTCCAAAACGATGAGGTGACGCCCTTTGAGTTCTTTTTCAAGTCCCATGACGGTTTGCACCGAGCCTGATGATCGCGTTCCGGAATAAGAGGACAATTTGACAAAACCTACTTCACAGTCGGCCCTGAACTGGCGCATCAGGTCGGAAGCAAAAACAAAAGCCCCGCTCAAAATGCTGATAAACAACGGATTCGATCCGCCATAGCGTTCGGTTAACGCTTCGCCCAGTTCGGCAACCCTGTCTTGTACTTGTTTTTCTGAAAGCAAGGGAACAAACTCCAGTTCCCGAATGGTAATATTATCTGACATGGGGCGCAAAGTTAAAGCAGGATTCTAGTAGATAGTATACAGAATAGTTTTCGTATGGTAAAAGGGAGATATTTTTGAGGGGTCTGCGTTAGATTTTTCGCCGAAATTTGTCCCACTTCGCCTGCAAAATCTGCCTTGACCGCTCAAAAAATCTGATCCCTTCCCCATTACGAAAACTATTCTGTATACTATCCAGTGATTTTGAAGATTTTCAGGATTGATTTTCCTGATTTTCAAGGATTTGCAGGCGGGAGATGTTCAAAACCGCTATAAAGTGACGAGTTATTCAAAATCACTAAAATCATGATATATCTTTGCAGCAACAACCTGATTTTTCGAATCCCGCATGTCCATCTTTGATTCGACCTGGAAAGACGCCCGCTACGCATGGCAACAGGGCAACATGGTAACCAAGTTAATGATCCTCAACGCATTGATCTTCGTGTTGATGATGGTTCTGTGGATTGCTATCCGCTTGGTTACGCCGGATCAATTTTTGGCTGAAGATCGCTTCCAGTCTATTTATCACCTGTTCTGCACGCCTTCCAACCTCGGTACGCTCATCATGCAGCCGTGGTCGCTGCTGACCTCCATGTTTCTGCATGTCGAGTTTTGGGGACACCTGTTGGGCAACCTCATTTTTCTGGGATTATTCGGACGAATTGTAGGCGATTTAATTGGCGACAGGAGAATTTTACCCATTTATATTCAAGGCGCTATCCTGGGTGATGCCTTGTACCTGCTGCAAAGCAACCTCATGACGCCCGGCGCTGAACATTACGCACTCGGCGCGTCCGGTGGTGTGATGGCACTGGCTGGCGCAGCATTGATTCTGGCGCCGGACTATGAATATTACTTCCTGATTTTAGGCCGCATCAAACTAAAATACGTTGTCGGTTTGCTTGTACTACTCGATCTGGTGGGCATCGCCGACAATTACAATACCGGCGGACACATGGCGCATATCGGCGGTTTCGCTTTCGGCTGCTTTTTTGTGATGCGCCTTCGCGACGGACATGACTTGTCAACGGCATTCAACCGATTGTGGGATACCGTAACAGGATGGTTCAATTTTGGCAAAAAGACACGCCCGGCAACATCCAAGCCCAGAAAAGCCGTCAGGGTAACCATGAATACGCCCAATTATGCCAAAGGACAATCTGCTCCGTCTGATGAAACCATCAGTTTCCAGGAAAAACTCGATGCCATTCTTGACAAGATAAAAGCATCGGGCTATGAGTCCCTTTCACAGGAAGAAAAGGATTTTCTGTTTGAAGCCAGCAAGCGTTAAGGAACGGCTTGTTCAAAATACCCTTTCAGTTTTTCCTGTATAAAATCGGGGGCCATTACCACCTTTTTCTGCGCTGCATCAAAGAAGCCCAGCCGCACACGACCGGCATTGATGAGCTTTCGTTGCTCGTTGAATATCTCCACATGAAAGGTGATAAATTTATCCGGCATTTCGCGTAATTCTGTTCGGACGGTCAGCAGATCGTCATAATAGGCCGGGCGGATATACTTCACTTCAAGGTTGGCAACAGGCAGCCAAATGCCGTGCTTTTCCTCCATTTCCTTATAACTAAGACCCAGCGAACGGATGAGTTCGACGCGTCCAACCTCATAGTATTGGGCATAATTGCCATAATACAGGTACCCCATCTGGTCGGTTTCGCCATATCTGACGCGTATTTGAATCTCGTGTGCGTACATTTTTAGTGGTAAGTTGATGAGTGATGAGGGGTTTGCAATAAAATATTGTACTATTTGTTTTTTAAAAAATTGATTATCAATGTTTTAAAAAATTTTATACAAATAAAAAATATCCGACAAAATTAGAAAAGTGTACTTTTTATATCCGTGAGTTTGTTAGTCTTTTGTAACGTGAAAACATACAACCTGCAAAACAAGACCTGAACCATAATCAACTATAAACATTTAGCCTGCCATGTTAAACGATGTATCTTTCCTCAGTAGCCTGACCATGTTCACCCAACTGACGCCGGATGAAACCCGACAAGTTGCTGAAATCTGTCAGCCCCGCAAATGTGAGCGTTTTGGTTTTATTTTTATGCCTGATGAGGCCGCCAAAGAATTGTTTATTTTAAAAAAAGGGCGAGTCAAAATTGGCGCCTTTGCTGCTGACGGCCGTGAAATCATCAAGGATATACTGCGTC
>JADZBJ010000375.1 GCA_020852155.1 Saprospiraceae bacterium
CATTGCAACTTATGAGTTTGACAAAAGCACAACCAACACCATCAATGGTGAAAATTACGGATTTGCTTTTTTTAATACGCCCTATAAAAACCCGTTTCTCCACAGTATTGAAAAGGACGCCTTCGGCAATACCATAGAGGAAATTAACTACACCTACGAAAAGGACTCCAAAGGCCGTATTACCAAGGCAATCTGGACCTATGTGGTGCCTGCCGGGAAAAAAGAAACACACAGCTACACCTACCGTTAACCTTGGCGCATCACTTGCTGCCCATACGACATCACGGCCCGGGTTCAGCCCGGCGCGTGGTGCAGGCATTGACGGCGCTACAGCCGGATTTGATTCTGGTAGAAGGCCCGCCCGACCTGGATGCCATCCTGCATTGGGTGGCCGATCAGGGTATGGAGCCGCCTGTTGCGGCACTGTGTTATGATGAAGCAGCGCCGAAACAGGCCACGTTTTATCCTTTCGCTACCTATTCGCCGGAATGGCAAGCCATCCAGTTTGCTCATCAGCACCGCATTCCGGTACGCATGATGGATTTGCCGCTGGCGCAAATGTGGGCGCTGGCCGAGCAACCTGTCGAAACGCCTCAGGCCAGTAAAAATCCGCTCGATTACCTGGCCGAACTGGCTGGTTACGACAACACCGACCGCTGGTGGGAACATCAGTTTGAAAGCGCTGGAGCAACCGAAGAATCAGCAGCGGAGCATTTCAAAGCAGTTTTGCTGGCGATTACAGCCCTGCGTGAAAATGACATTCAATCGCCGCTGGACGCCGAGAATGCTTTTCGGGAGGCCTGGATGGCCGATATTGTCCGGCAGGCGCAACGGGAGATGTTTCAAAATATCGCTATTGTTTGCGGGGCCTGGCATGCGCCTGCTTTGGTGGATGTGCAATCGTCGGAAAAGGCGCATCGCCAGTTGCTGAAACAATTACCCAAAACAAAAACCAAAGTAGCGGCCACCTGGATACCCTGGACGAACGACCGGCTCTCACAACGAAGCGGTTACGGGGCGGGCATTCATTCGCCGGGCTGGTACGAGCAACTCTGGGCGCACCCGGAAGATGTTTCAGGCCAATACTGGTTGAGCCGCGCAGCCCGCATTTTCAGGGAAAAAGGTATGGATATCAGCACCGCGCATGTCATGGAAGCCATTCGGCTGGCACATGCGCTGGCTTCACTCCGGGAACAGCCTCGTGCGCAATTAAATGACCTGGACGAAGCCATACGCGCAGCGATGTGTATGGGCGAGTCAGAGCCGCTGAAATGGATCCACGATGAGATGATCGTCGGCCGTCGTATCGGTCATGTGCCGGAAGGGCTGCCCAGAGTGCCCTTGCAGGCCGATTTTGACAAGGAAAAAAAGCGTCTGCGCATACCCGATAGCACACCTGCAAAGCTGCTTGAACTTGACCTGCGCCAGCCGCTGCATTTGGAAAAAAGTATCTTCCTGCACCGTATTGTGTTGCTTGATCTGAATTGGTGCGAACCGGAAACCGTATCTTCCAAAGGAACATTCAAAGAAGCCTGGCAACTCGATTGGCAACCGGAACTGGAAGTGCGCCTGATTGAAAGAGCCATCTGGGGCAATACGGTCGAAATGGCAGCACAGGCCATGTTGACAGATCGGGTGCAAAAAGCCCGACGCCTTGACGAACTATCGCGCTTGCTGGCCCAGGCCATTCCGGCGGCCCTGCTGAGTACACTTGACCTCATGCTCGACCGCATGGATGACATGGCCGCCCTCAGCAATGATGTGCCCGAAATGATGCTTGCTATCTTCCCGCTGGCACAAATTACACGCTACGGAAACGTGCGCAGAACAGACCAGGAGCGCGTTAAAATACTACTGGACGGACTGATGCAGCGCATTGCGGTCGGGTTACCTGCGGCTTGTTACGCCCTCAATGAAGAGGCTGACCGTGAAATGAGCGCCCGCATCAGACAATTGCACGGAAGCCTGCACTTGCTGCCTGATGACACGTTACAGGCTGTTTGGTTAGATGCCTTGCTAACAGTGGCGCAAACCAACGATCAGTCGTCGCCGGTATCGGCAGGAACGGCATTGAGGTTGCTGTTTGACCGGGATAAAATTTCAAAGGAATACACGGCACTTCATTTCAGCCGTGAATTGTCGCCGGGCAATCCGCCCATGAAAGCCGCTTTCTGGCTTGAAGGATTTTTGAGCGGGTCGGCGGCTGTATTGCTCTACGATGATCTGCTCTGGGCGATGTTATACGATTGGGTAAAAAATTTGCCAGACGAGGCATTTGAGCATTTGCTGCCAGCGCTGCGGCGTACGTTTTCAAAATTTTCACCACCGGAAAGACAAAGAATCGGCAGCAAAGCGAAATTGCAAACCGAACAGCCGGAGGCTGTCCTGGAAATGGCAGAAGCCATAAATGACGATGCTGAACTGGCAGAACAGCCCATGCCGCTACTCCTGAAAATGCTGGGAATAAGGCAGGAATGATGAATGATGAATTTTTTAATTCGTTGTAAATCAATCAATTAAATCCACCAAATCACCAAATCACCAAATAACCAATATTCAATTCCTCACTCCATATTACTCGTCATAATACTTTTCACCTTGCCACGTGGCGCGACATTACCGTCGAGGTAAATAATATGTCGGCGGTTGGGCGATGAATTATCGTAAATGATGATGCCGGGCGTGGCGCGGCCAGCCTTGTTTTTGCTATTGAATTCAATCCGAATGGAAGCCGTTTCGCCGGGCATAATCGGGAAGTCAGGATAGCGCAATACCGCGCAATCGCAGGTTGGTTTTACCTCGCGAATCATGTAAGGATGAATGCCGGTATTGGTCACCTGAAATGAATCGAGTACAATGGTTTGCTCCTCGATAGTGCCGAAATTAAGGGTGTCGGGTTGCCAGCGTACGGTGGTCTTTTCCAGGTTGACGAAGTCTGTTTGCATGATTTTAAGGTATTGCTTCATGCGCTCATTTTGCGTCTGGGTAAGTTTTTCAAACAGGTATTTCACGTCCATGTCATACTCCTTGGTCATGTGACGCATGTAACTGTCTAATTTGAATACCTGTTCGGGAGGAAGGTTTTGAGTAAAAATCTTGTATCCGCCGTGGTAAGCGCCGTTGCTTTGAGCCAAAGCAACTGAAGGTGCAAATGATGCCAGTACGGCTATCAGGGATATTAAAAAGGTTTTCATGCCATAGATTATTTTAACAGGGCGAAGATAAGTACCCGAACAGTGGTACGGACAAAAAAGGGTGAAAATGTTGCTTATGCCGGCATCCAGCCGCGTTGCAAAACCGGGCCAATATGCTGCTTGCCGCCACAAAACAGCAAATCCAGAATGGATAAATTGGGTAAAAATCCGGTGCGTTCCTGAAAAACCTGCCGATACCGGGCTGCGAAAAACCATTCGGGCGATTGTTCCGGGCCAGCGCCAAACACCGGCCGAAGGTCATGCTGAGAACTCGTTTGACCCGGCATTTCATACTGTTCGCTCAACTGAAAACGGCCGCTCCAGCCTGCTTTTTTTCGGAGAATAACATCCACCAATTCGAAGTTGAAATCGAACAGAAAATCGTATTTCCGCTCATAAAATCGCACCAGATCGTCGGCGTAATGTTCCCAATAAGGCGCCGAACCATAGGCCGTTCGGATGCTTCGCCAATGCTGCCGTTGCCAGGGTTCGGTATAAGCAATGCGCACTTCCCGAATGGGCGTCTGCTGGTGTTTCCCCTGTAAAAGCGGGATGCTCAGTCGCTGAGGGCCATTGGGGCCAGCGATGTAACAGCGATTTCTGTATGAGCCTTTTTGGTAATGCTCACAGGCTTCCAGCGTTACCTGTTCGGCCGACCAGGCCGCAGCACACCACGAAACAGGCGGTAAATAAGGTAAATACAGCAGTACGTCAGGCATGGAGCGGAGTATCTGCAGGTTGTGTCATGCAGATGTTGAAAACGGGCGAATTTTGGCCGTCATAAGCAAATGAAACCACCGTTTCGCCCGGAAACAGGATGCCTTCGCGCTGGTAGCACGCATAATCAAAGGGAAGCAACAGAAACGCAAAACGACGTTTATCGCCGGATTGGTCAGTTGTCCGGTTGAGATGTTTACGCATCTCGCCGCCGATTTCAAGATTCAACAAGTCTTTGGGTTTGATTTTATATTGGCTGAAATAATCCAGCGCCAACAGCGACATTGCATAGGGGTCATTGCTGTAATTACGGGCAATATACTCGCCAATGATGCGATATACATCGTTCAAATCAAAGCGGTGTAAATCGCATGACTGTTCGAAATGTTCGCCCAGCCCCAACAGAAAATCAAAAATGGAATACTGTTCAGTGATATACCGCAACGTGCGTTCAGCCCGGTGTTTGTTCCAGTAAATTTCCAGCGCGTGTTCGACCAGCGTTATTTGATGTAGTTGCTGCTCGTTCAGATAATTACTGCGAATGATCTGATAAGGTGGTTCAGGATCAAACACAAAGCCATGCTGTTCCTGCTTGTAACGCACGGGCGTTCCTTTCAGAAATTTCAGAAAACCAAGTTGCAACTCAGGCGGGTACAGTTTGAATACTTCCTCAAAACTGAATTTAATGTCTTCAAAATAGTCAAGCGGCAACCCTACAATCAGGTCGAGGTGCATTTCCACCTTGTGTTGAAGCGCCCGGATGATGTTGCGTGTTTTGTCAAAACTCTGTTTCCGGCTAACTTCCAGATTGGCCTTTTGATTGACGGTTTGGATGCCGATTTCAAAACGAAACAGCCCTTCCGGGACTTCATTTTTGACAAATTCAATGATTTCAGGATGGAGAATATCTGCCGTAATCTCAAACTGAAATACGTTTCCCGGACGGTAATTGGCCAGGATAAACCTGAAAATATGCAGCGTAAAATCCTTCTTGATATTGAACGTCCGATCGAGAAACTTGATGACCCGCCCGTGCTGCATCAGTTGTAACAAATTGGCTTCGATCTGCTCCATTGGCAGGTAGCGTACTTTGTTATCCAGGCTGGCTAAGCAAAATTCGCACTTGTAAGGACAGCCCCTTGAGGTTTCAATGTACAGCACTTTGGGGCGCAGATCGTCGGGCGCATCCAGATCATAAGGCAGCACGTAACGATAATTTTCCAGGGGGAAAATCTGCGTTTCGGCAAAGTATTGCGGCTCGCCAAGTGCGTCTTTCCAGATCAGGTTTTTGACAGTGCCAATATTCGGGTATTGTTCCAGAAATGCGCGAAAAGGGATTTCTCCTTCGCCGGTAATGATATAGTCCACTTCCGGCTTGGCAATCACCGCTTCCCACTCAGAACTCACCTCCGGGCCGCCCAGCAAAATCTGCACTTCGGGCCTCAGGGCTTTGATGCGCCTTGCCGCGTCGAGCGTTTGTGTGATGTTCCAGATATAGCAACTAAAAGCCACAACATCATATTCGGCACAAGTGCGCGCTACCTCATCACGGTCTTGTTTGATGGTAAATTCACACCAGTCAAGCCCCGGAAAATCTTCACGATTCAGGGCATGCAACAGCCGTATGGCCAGGTTGGTATGAATATACTTCGCATTCAGCGTGGTCAATAATACGCGCATGGCCGCAAAAATACATCAATATCATTCAATCATTCTACCCTCCTTACCTTCACACCCAATCACATCATTATATTCAACATTGCGCATCCTAATCATCACGGCGGCCTATGCGCCATTCATTCATCCGCGCGCCCATCGCTGGACGAGCATTGCGGAGCAATGGGCAGCGCAGGGGAACGAGGTGCAGGTCGTCACTACGCGCCGTCGTGATTGCGCCGACGCGGAGTTGATCAATGACGTGATGGTTCATCGCACCGGGTTCGACAGCCTGGCGTCAAGGTTGGCACATACGTTCGGGCGCTCGCCGTTGCGCGGCGGAGTGGGGGAGGCCGTCAGCAAACCCGGCAGGATGATGCGCTGGTTTACTGCGCTGTATCAATCCGTTTGGAAACGATTAGCCTTGCCCGATGATGCGGCATTCTGGATACAGCCAGCCCTTAGAAAATCTTTATACCTCCTTGAAAATCAACATTTTGATGCAGTCATTACCGTTTCGCTGCCCTTTTCCGGACATGTCGTTGGACTGCGTTTGAAACGCCATTTTTCAAAAAAAAATCAGCCAGTCCACTGGCGATGGCTGGCTGATATTGGCGATCCGTATTCGTTTCAGGCAGATGCGCCGGGCAATAGCAACTTTCGGAAAAAATGGAAGTGGAAACTGGAAAAACACGTGCTGCAAAATGCTGATGTTGCAGTGGTTACCACGGCAGCGTTGACGAAGGAATACGCGCGCGTTTTCGGTCATAACGTCACGGAAAAGATACGCGTCATACCGCCATTGTACCGCCCGGAACCGGAGGTCAAATCACCCTTTCCATCGGGGAATCACGCCCTTCGGCTGGCCTGGTTTGGCGCTTTATACGCGCCGGTGCGAACTCCTGACGCTTTTCTGTCCGTTCTGGCGCAATTAACCCCCTGGAAAGGGCGACTTGAAGTGCATTTTTTCGGGGCTGTTTTCCCGGAATTTTATGAACGGTTGACGCAAGCGGGCATTCAGTTGCACGGACTGCGTTCGAGGGCCGAAGTGCAGGCGGCCATGCATGATGCAGATGTGTTGTTAAATATCGGTAACGCAACGTCTTTTCAGTTGCCCAGTAAAGTGGTGGATTATTTGGCTACAGGTCGGCCGGTACTGAACATCAGCATGACCGAACATGATGCCTTCGCCGATTTTTTCAGGCGTTATGCCACCGACAGGCAGGCATTTTTTGACCTGCATATTAAAGATGGGAAAGTGGACGAATCAGCGATAGAACGATTGTCCGAATGGCTGGCCGCATCGCATCCATCGCCGGATGCGGCGGTGTTGGCCGAACGTTTGCGGCCGTTTCAGGTGAGCAGTGTGGCAGCGGCGTATTTGGGGTGTTGCGATATATTGTAATCGGTTTTCAACGAATAGATGATTGAATCACCGACATAAAAACAGGCAATACCGCGTCGTCGCTGAATTCCTGAATGGCTTTTTGGCGACTGTAATGGCCCATTTGGGCGCGTTTGGCTGGTGAAAGGCGGGTTAGTTGACGCATGGCGTCTGCCAGGGCTTGTGCATCGCGAACAGGTATAATGAGGCCGTTTTTGCCATCTTCTACGGTTTCCCGGCAACCAACATTATCGGTTGTCAGGATTATTTTTTCCATACTCATTGCTTATAGAAGGCAACGCGGC
>JADZBJ010000376.1 GCA_020852155.1 Saprospiraceae bacterium
GATATTTCAAATTTCAAATAAAAAAAATATCTAATTTGAAATTTGAAAAGTATTCCGTTTGGGATGGCACGCACTTGTATTGAACTATTTGGGTGAAATCTCGTGCCAGGTATAACTTTTTTGTACGATTTTCCAGGCGCCTTCATACCGCAACAACAGGAAATAATCTGTGAATGTCCTCCAGCCGGGCACTACGATTTCTGCTTTAGCCATCGCGGCGTTCTTGTCAACATCAATGGATAAAATACGACCAATGCGGTTGTTTTTTTCGCCGGGTTTAATGTTCGCAATGTACTTCTCTCCCGAACGAATCAGCAGGCTGTCTTTGTCCGTTACGGTATATAGGCTAAAATCCGGATGAAATGCCCGTCGAAGGCGTTCGGGTTCTCCGTTGGCCGTACCCTCAATATAGTCCATGAGGGTTGCCGTAATTTGGGCAATGTCGGAGGGAATGTTGTTGGTTTGGGCATTAACGGTTGCTGCGCTAAACCAAATGAGGGCAAGAAAACAGCGTGAAAGGCGGAAATACATGGTGTGGAAAAATTAAAGTAACTGGTTAGGTCAGCGGTTTTGGATCAAAAAAGCAGACGATTTTAGGTCAATCAAGCCGCTTTTTTGAGTTCGATGCAGCGCATCGGACGAGAAAAACGGCGAAGAGTGGCCTAAAATAGACCTTTTTTGACCAAAATGGGAGCGACCTAACCAGTTACAAATTAAATAAGTGACCAATAATATCCGTTTAGAGCCTTTTATAAACCGGTATGCTGCCTGAATTTTGTGCTGTCAGGGTTTTCTCCCTGTTAGTCCGCTGGCGCAACCGCCAAAATACGACTCGTATCGCACGTCAAGTCCGGCCTGTTCAAACATGGTCAGTGCGGAACGGCAACTACCAAATGCTTCGGTATAGATGCCGAGTTTGCGATAATTGTCGGGATTGCCCAGCAGTATTTTTCCCAGTAACGGGATGATGTATTTTAGGTAGAAAAGATAAGGCCAGCGCAAGAGGAAACCTGGCGGCACGGATATTTCAATCAACGAAAACGTGCCGCCGGGCTTGAGTATGCGCGAAATTTCCCTGGCAAACAGGATAGTCTGCTCCGGTGAAAGCGTTTTCAATCCGAACGAACAAACCAGCACGTCGGCCGAGTTCGAAGGGATACTGCTTGATAAAGCGTCTTCGCAGTGTATAACGATTTGATAATCAGCATATTCGAGTGCGCGTTTTTGCGCAAAGGACAACATTGCGTGGCTGTAGTCCAGGCCTGTCAGGCGACCTTCAGATCCGGTTTGGGGCAGAATATACGGCCAGGTTTCGCCCATGCCAGCCATCATATCAACGACCGTATTTCCGGGTTGAAGATCAACTTTACGAACGCATTGTCGTCGCCAGCGTGTTGAAAATCCAAAGGAAGTAATACTGTTGACGGTGTTGTATGTTGCCGACATTTCATCAAACAGCGCCTTGACAAATTCCGGCTGATATATTGTAGGATTGGGTTTTTCCATCAAACTTTTCAAATTTCAAATTTCAAATAAAAGAAATATTCAATTTGAAATTTGAAATATATTTTGGACTCTACCCGCCTTGTTTGGTGATGTTGTCGCGCCAGGTATAACTCTTGTGTACGATTTTCCAGGCGCCCTCATATTTCATGAGCAGGAAATAATCGGTAAAAACGCGCCAGTTAGGCACGACAATTTCCACTTTAGCCACGGCGGCGTCGTTTTCGTAGTCAATAAAAACGATGCGTCCTACGCGATTAACCTTCTCGCCGGGCAATATGTTTGCGATGTAGGTTTCGCCGGAACGGACTTGTAAGGTGTCGTTTCGATTAACGGAATAAAGATTGAAATCCGGGTGGAAAGCGCGGCGGAGCCGCTCAGGCTCGCCATTAGCGGTGCCTTCGATGTAATCCATTAATGTCGCAGTGATTTGCGCAATTTCTTGTGGATTGTCTTTTGTTTGTGCATTAACATGAAGACCTGTGGATAGCAGGAATCCAAGTAACAGTAGTTGAAAGTTTCTCATAGTATGTTAATGAAGACGTTAGATGCCCCTTTGTCTGGGCCATTTCCAGGCATACCAGACGATCAAAGAGGTTAAAACGCTTTCCAATAACGCCAAAAAGACATAAAAAGCTTTCCAGGGAGTAAAGGAAGTCACCGCAATCAATACCATAATTGCAGTAAACATCGTGCCAAATATGATATTTAATACTCTGTTTACACGTGGTTTCAAAATAATTGATAAGGCCACCATGACCGAAGGGATCGCCAGGAGCACAGCCGCCGACATCAGTTTCGCTGGCGAATCCAGTAAATTTTGTCCACTGACTAGCCCGGATGTTTTTTGAGGCACATACAACTCAAAATAATCGCCATAAAGATAGCACAGGGTTACAGACGCCCAAAGGCTGGATAGCAAGATTTTTGTGTTGATTTTGAAATCTTCGTAATTGTATTGCGTAATTTTTTTGTTTTCCATAATACCAATGCTGAAAATGAATTGAATTTTCAAACATAGGTCGCCTGCGCCATGTCCGTGCGTCTATCCTGCCATGGTTGAATATCCTTCTATTAACTGTTCTAAAAATGCGATGGACGGAAATTTACTTATCTCCCGATCAGGTATTTTTCGTTGTAAATCATTTCCAGTATGCGCTGTATTTCTGCCCTGAAGGGTCTGCTCCCTCCGGTATAGTTGTTGTGCATAAAACTGAAAATCAGCCATTTCCCTGATTTGGTACGGACATATCCGCTCAGGCAGTGGACGCCGCCCAGCGTGCCTGTTTTAGCATAAACATAGGGTTTGCCGTCGCGGCTCCGATACCAGTCGGCCATTGTTCCGCTTTGTCCTCCTGCCGGAAAAAGGCTTAACAAGCGATCGCGTTGTACCTCATTCCAAAGGCGATAAAGCACTCGAACGGTATTATTGGGCGAGGTGAGGTTATATCGCGAAAGGCCGGAGCCATCTACCCAGCGCGGCCTTTGGGGCAGGTCGGTTAATACATTATTCAACAGCCACCGGATGATTGAATCCTGATTGAGATAGGCATAATCAGCATGACTGCCGGAAGCGCAATACAACAATTGCTCGGCCAGAAAATTATCGCTTTCCTGCATCATACGGCGCAGCACCGTATCCAAAGGGCACGCATAGCGCAGTCGCTGGGGGAGGGTAGGGCCAATCAGGTTTGCCCTCGCGCCAATGATGACATTGCGGTGCAACGTATCAAACAAGAGCGAGCCTAAATGCTGATCTACGCCGCGCACGGCCAGCCATTCCTGATAGTCGTTTTTAAAAACAGTATTTCCGCCATAAGTCAGCGTGTTGTTGGCATCGTGCATCCAGGGCTGCCTGGGGTCGAGCACCAACCACTGATCTTTGAAAAGTTTGTTCGACCAGTAAGCGGGTTGTATGCAGAGCGAATCGGGGGAAAGCGCAAAAACACGTTTCACATTGCCAAAAATCGGAAAAAAAGTACGCTCGGCGGAGTACTCAAAATCGGTGTCATCCCAGCACCAGCCCGGCCCCAGCGGCGGCATGCCTTTGAAGCGATCATCAATGACGATGGCCTTGTTTCCGGCATGGATAAAATCGTGAAAAACAGGTTGCCAGGCCTGAAAATAAGGGTGTAAAAAGGTTGGGTCGCCCGTCGGTGTAAAACGTATCTGGTGTTCATCTTCCGACCAGAAGCCCGAAGGCAGCGAGTCGCCCAATTCGCGCAGGCAGGCGTATAGCGTATATATTTTGACGTTGGAGGCCGGTGTGAAAAGTTTGTCGGCATTGACGTTCACCAGCGTTTGTCCGTTTTCGGGATTGAACAGCGCAAAACCCGTGAATGCGCGATCAAAAACTGACGAGCGCTTCACTTCATCAGCAATGACCGACCATTCATCTACTGTTTTCTGACCAGCCAATTGAATAAAAGGCGCCAGAACCCAGCCGATCATGATTAAAATCGTGTAAATGCGCATGTTCTTTGTTTGTTTAATGAGTGAATGAGTGAATGGGTGAATGAGTGAGTTATCGGTTTAATCTTTTAAACGATTCAACCATTAAACAACTACACAAATCACCAAAAACACTCACTCATTCACCCATTCACTCACTCACTCAACCTTTTAAACACCTCATAATCCCGGATATAATCATCAGCGATATAAGGCGTAGAGGCGAAAATCAGTTGGACGGCGTTGTGCGAATATTTCATGGTGTGCCAGCAAAGTTTTGGCATATAAACTCCCACGCCGGCGTTCTCCAAAACGAAGGTATCTTTTTTGCCGTCTATACATTCGGTTTTGAGTTCAATTTTTCCGCAAGCCGCAATCAGCACCATTTCAGTTTCATAATGCGCATGTCGCCCCCGGATAACATCGTGTGGCGTAAAGTAGGTCCAGAACACCCGCTGCGGTGTGAACGGCAGATCGCGCTCGAATTCACTGATGGAAATATACCCCAATGTTGATTCGCCGATGGTTTGGAAATCAATCAGGTATGGCCGGTTGTGTTGTTGTTCAGGCATTACAAGTGTTCTTTTTCAATGATAAAATTGGGTCTTTGCCGCGTTGCATCCAGGGTGCGCCAGACATATTCGCCGATAATACCCAGCGCAATCATCTGAAACGACCCTAAAAGAGCGATAATGACCATGGTGGTCGTCCAGCCCTCTACCTGAATATTGCCAAAAACCTTGACCCCAATGAGGAACACGGCGTAGGCAAACGTCAGTACGCCGAGGATCAGCCCGGTGACAGAAATCATGCGAATGGGCACGTAAGAAAATGCCACGAAGGAATCAATGAACAGTTTTACTTTTTTGGCAAGCGTCCACCTGGATTTGCCAATTTCGCGGCGACGGCGTTCGTATGGACTGTTGACGTAATCATAGCCCAGCCAAAGCAGCAGATATAGCACATTGGTGTTTTTTTCGTGCATTTTAACCACTTCCTGCCGCAAACGGTCGTCGAACAAAACGAAATCGTAACCGCCTTTAGGCAGGTTTTTCAGGCCATACCGCCGAATGGCGCCCTGAAATAACCTCGAAAACAGGCTTTCTCCCCAACTGTCGTTGCGTTTTTGGCGATTGGCAATGACTAATTTAATGCCTTTCTCCCAGTATTCAAACATGCGGGGAATAATCTCCGGCGGGTCTTGTAAATCGGCCGAAATGACCGTGCAGCAGTTGCCGGTAGCGTATTGCATGCCTGCCTGAATGGCGTTGTACGACCCTACATTGGTAGCGAGTTTGAGTACGCGCACCTTGCCGGGATGGTCGTTGTAACACTGCATTAAGGCGCGGTATGTGCCATCTTTTGAGCCGTCGTCTATCAGAACATATTCGAATTCCGTGCCTTCAGGGAACAGCGCTTCGTTGTCCAGCATTTGCCCCATCGTGACGGGTATATTCGCCTCGTTGTAATAGCAAGGGATGATGACAGAAAGTTTAGCCATGTTCAAGGGTCAGGGTTTCGTTGTGCGCCGCACACATTCGGCCATCTTCGGCTTGCCAGCGGTGGTCGTCGAGGCGTTGCATTTTATGGCCTGATTCATCTACCCAGCCCACAATACGCGCAGGATTGCCGCGTACGAGCGCCTGGGGCGGTACGTTTTTCGTCACCACGCTTCCTGCGCCAATCAGGGCGTAAGCGCCAATGGTCACGCCGCCCAGAATAACGGCGCCTGCGCCAATGGATGCGCCTTTTTGTATGATCGTGCGCTGAAATGCCTCCGGGCGTTGCTTTGACCTGGGCGTGGGGTCATTGGTGAAAGTGGCATTCGGGCCGATAAATACGTCATCTTCGACTCGAATACCATCCCAAAGGCAAACGCCGCTTTTCAGGGTGACCCGATCGCCAATCACCACATCGTTTTCCACGAAGGTGTGGCAATTCAGGTTGCAGCCCGAACCGATTTGCGCGCCGGCCAGCACCACTGCAAACTGCCAGATTCGGGTGTCATCGCCGATTTGTTCAGTTTGTACGTCAGCCAATGAATGTATAAAACGGCTCACTTGTGCTCGTACACGTCAATGAAAAACTGCGTTTTCGGAACCATGCCTTTCACCTCGGCATCGGTCAGGTAATACTTGTAATCGTTGTTCGGCGGAATTTCGACACAACCAATGCGATTATAGTTGTTCTGTATGTGCTGGGTCAGCCAGTCAAAAATGCGCATGTCGCTGTTTTTATTGGCATAAACGGAAATTGCATGGCTGGTGAACACCATGTATTTCGGATTTTCACGAACGAGGTCTTCCTTGAATTCACGCTGCCAGTCGAATATGCGGGGCGTTTTGGTGGTGTCCAGCATCAGGTAGGTAAAGTAGGCGTGACGGGTAGGACTATCCAGTCCGGTGTACACGTATAGTTGCGGTTCGGAACCGATCAGGGCCAGTTTGTCTTCAGGTTTGACGCGTTTTTTCAAAAAATCGCCGACGCGCTTGATCGGGTTGAACGGGTTGTCGCCGTATGTATTTCGTACGACGGCCGTGAGGTTGGGTCGGAAGTAATACTGTTGTTGTTTGATGAGGTTAAACAGCAACAACAATATCATCAGCACCGGAGAGAATTTCGCTGCCGTGGTTAAAGATGGCAGATACTGCGCAAAGAACATTTCCAGCACTTTGGGCAAAGCGCCAATGGCCAGCGCCATAAAAGGCATCCAGATCAGCCAATAGTGACCATAAAAACGCAGACCAGGTGTGACCGTCCAAAAACCGGCGACAAACAGCAGCGACAGGCCGATTTTTTTCCACAATTCCAGCGATGACAACCAACTCAACGCCAGTGCGATATAGGCTGCCCACATCAAAGCGCCATAGTCTTTATCAAGAGCATTGTAGGTTCCGGTAAACAAAGGCCAGCCTTCTTCGAATGAAAAGCCTTCGGCGTATTTCCCGGCTTCGACGATGGCAAATTCGTAGAATGCGTTACCTGCACCGATGGCGACCATGCCTGCGTACATGACTCCAAACATGCCGAATACGCCCATTGAGTACCATACACCATTCATAATAATGGTTTTCCAGGCCAGTTTTTCCTCAAAATAAGCCCAGCCAACCATTAACAGTCCCAGTGCCGGTATCAGGTAAACGGCATTGGGTTTGATCAGCAATGCAATACACATCGCGACGCCCGACCCCATATACCACAATGCCTGACGACGTTCGGCGGCCATCGCGCGCAACATCAGCCATACACCCAGCACCGTCCAGAAATTGACCATGTGTTCCGACTGGCGTGTAAAACCCGATATGGTTGAGGCCATAGATAACAGGCCGAATGCCGCAGCGCCAATCAGTCCGGCAGCCGTTCCGAACATCCGTTTGCCTGTATAAAAGAGCAAAGCCGTCGTAGCCACCACCATCAACATGACGCCAACGGCCACTCCTTTGGCGGAATAGCCAAAAATGGCAACCAGCAAGGCATACATATAGAAAATACCTGGAAACCTCGTTTCGTAGAAATCAACGTAAGGGATTTTACCGTCCAGAATCAGGTGGCCGATGTAGATATAAATGCCTTCGTCGCGTTCCATCGCCACTTCGTAAAATTGGCTCCGGCTGATAAATACGAATGCGAGAATAACGGCCAGTATGGCATAGGGTAAATACTTCATATCGTTTTAAGTGCTGTCAAATTGCGCCGCAATATCTGAAAACTATTTCAAACCACCTTCAAACAGCGCGTCAGCGCCCTCAAACCACATCAAACCACATCAAACGGCGCGCCAGCGCCATTCAAACCACATCAAACTATTTCAAACCACTTCAAACGGCGCGCCAGCGCCTTCAAACTATATCAAACCACATCAAACTATTTCAAACCACCTTCAAACGGCGCGCCAGCGCCTTCAAACCACATCACTCATCATCCCCCCAATCATAAACGGTTTTGAAGTCGTCAATTTCGCGGCGTTCCTTTTTGGTCGGGCGACCAGCGCCGCGTTCGCGTTTTTCTGTGGTTGGTTGTGCATTAAGGAACCATGCAGCGTATTTGTTTTTTTCCTCCAGCGGCGTCACATCCTCGTAGCACAGGGCTGCGATGGGCGCGCCAACGCGTTTTTCAATCAATTGAATTACCTTGAACTCAAATTGAAAACCGTCTTTTTTGACAGCAACGATCTCGCCCACGCTGATCTGGTGTGAGGCTTTCACCGTATCGCCGGCGACTTTCACCTTGCCGCCCTTACAGGCATCCGTGGCGATCGTACGGCTTTTAAAAATACGCACGCTCCACAGCCATTTATCTATTCTGACCTTGTTCATGGGCGAAAGATAGGGAGCATGACAAAAAAAGCCATCCCTAATCGGAATGGCTTGAATTTTTGCAAACC